>JAYSOP010000347.1:0-2321 GCA_043722905.1 Chryseolinea sp. | reverse complement strand
TGGCCAATCCGGTAACCGCAGCAAAGACTACGGCAGCGGTGAAGGGGATGAACGTTCCTGGTGGGATCGCACAACCGACAAAGTTTCTTCCTGGTTTGGAGACGAAGATGCAGAAAGAAGAAGTGACCGTGACAGAAAAGAAGGCGGACAACATAAAGGAAAAGGTCCCCGGAACTATAATCGCTCTGATGACAGAATTAAGGAGGACATCAACGACCGATTAAGTGATGATCCGTTTGTGGACGCCTCTGAAATCGATGTGACCGTTAGTAGTGGCGAGGTTACGCTTACCGGAACCGTAGATCAACGCACCAGTAAAAGACGCGCTGAAGATATAGCTGAAGCGGTATCAGGAGTTAAGAATGTAGAAAACCGTTTGCGCGTAGGGCAATCCAGGAGCAGCGAGAGCACAGGAAGTCCATCGGGCATGAATAATGCTTCGTCCATGAACAATCCTTCCGGTAGTGCTTCCATGGATAGCCCTTCCGGTAGTTCCTCATCTCAGAGTTCTTCTTCTGTTCCCGGATCGGAACGGGGCCGGCAAAAGGAAAATAGTTATTCTAACAGTAAATAATCAGGATAGGGTAATCTGATGAAGCGTTCCCCTTTCCGGGGAACGCTTTTTTTTGCGTATATCCATAAGGTTGTATGAGCCTGAAAAGGACACATTCAATGTTGATTCTGCATCGACCAGTTTTTATATGAATAATTCCGAACGATCTTCCCGATTGCAGACATTCCAAATCATCCTTCGAGAGGGACATGTAAGGACCATGTAGTTTCTCCCCGCGTATTGCATGGTATTTTTGACGACCTTTTTGTACCTTATATAGAATAAGGCTTCGGCAAAACAAAAAGAATTTTACCTGGTTTTCAGGCCTTATTTCCCTGAAAAATTCGCTTTTCTCTTTTCCAAAAAAGCCTTTACCCCCTCCCTGTAGTCTTCGGACGAACCAGCAATTTCCTGGCAATAGGCTTCGTAATCAAGCATCTCATCCAGCGTTGCATACGCTGATTTGTTCAACATCTTTTTGATCAGCCCAATGGATTTGGTTGGCGCTGAGGCGAAATAATCCGAAAACTCTTTCACCGCTGCATCCAGCTGATCCGGTCTCACACATTTATTTATCAGACCCAACGTAACTGCTTCAGCTGCGGTAATCTTTGAGCCCATGGTACATAATTCAAAAGCTTTCGCCATCCCTACTGACCTGGGTAGAAAAAAAGAAGAACCTGAATCCGGCACAAGACCGATATTAATAAACACTTCAATCAGCGTTGCCTCATCGGAGGCTACAAGGATGTCACAAGCCAGCGCCATAGAACAACCTGCCCCGGCAGCCACGCCGTTCAATCTCGCTATGATTGGTTTTGGTAAAGCGCGCATAGCCCTGATGATCGGGTTGTATCTTTTATGGAGCGAATCCATGAAAGAACGTTTACCCTCACCCGAACTCGCTTTCAGATCCTGACCTGCACAAAATGCCTTGCCAATACCGGTCAGGACGACCACGCGGACAGTGTCATCTTTTGCCACCATTTTGAGCGCATCCTGGAGCTCAAAAGTAATTTCATCATTCAAAGCATTGTACACTTCAGGTCTGTTCAATGATATGGTGGCAGTACCACTGTCATTCCTGTACAATAAAAATTGATAGACGCTCATGTGAATAAGTTAAAACAATATTAGCATGCCTGCTACACTTGTGGCAAGACCCAGCACACTTCCCCACATCACTTCACGTGAGGAATGGGCTCCTACCTGCAATCTTGCGGACATAATAATTCCAGCCAGGATAATAAAGCCAATCGTAGGATAAAAAAGTGTATTCATTTGCGATATCTTGGTGAGTGGCACCATCATCCCGATAATTCCCCAGGCGGAAATTGTATGAACACTTACCTTAAAAAAAAAGGTGGTTACTGTAGCCACAATTACCAGCATGTCAATGATCACCATAAACTTTAGAAAATTATCATTCAGGTTCATTTGAGTCTGACTATAGAACAGATAAGTGACCACCACATAAATGACAGATATAAACGAGAAGGGGATTAACCGCTCCTTTCTTTCAGGTAATGAAAATGAACGAATGGTACCAAATGCTTTGAAAATTCCCACATTTAAAAAGGGAAGGAGAAAAGTGACGATAAAAATAAAAAAAATAAACTTCAGGTGCTGCTCGGGCCGGATAGGTTCCATGGAAGTCGGCAATGCCCATGCAAGCAGCGAAAATAAATAAGTAGGCATGAGCAAAGGATGAAAGACATAGGAAACCAAACGCGCCCACATAGTTTCTATATTTCCTTTCTCAGACGGG
>JAYSOP010000346.1:0-2115 GCA_043722905.1 Chryseolinea sp. | reverse complement strand
GACAAAACGAACCCTGATGCGGTTTCTATTTCCACATATCCTGACACACATGAAAAATTCGCCATAAAGGCACTGGAAAAAGGATGCCATGTTTTCATTGAGAAACCGCTGGCGGATTCCGTTGCCGGTGCTGAACGCGTGGTTGAGACAGCGAAAAGAACGGGCAAAAAACTGGTGGTAGGCTATATTCTAAGGCATCACCCGTCATGGGAGCGTTTCATTGAGATTGCTCAAACCCTGGGTAAACCGCTGGTTATGCGGATGAACCTCAACCAGCAAAGCAGCCAGGCGATGTGGACCCTTCACAGAAACCTGATGAAGAGCCTTAGCCCTATCGTTGATTGCGGAGTACATTACATTGATGTCATGTGCCAGATGGTAAGATCAAGACCTATACAGGTCAGTGCGATTGGAGCGAAACTTACGAATGAAATTCCCGCCGACAACTACAATTATGGACAACTGCAAATCCGTTTTGAAGATGGGTCAGTTGGCTGGTATGAAGCTGGGTGGGGCCCGATGATGAGTGAAACGGCATTTTTTGTGAAGGATGTTATTGGCCCGAAGGGTTCAGTTTCTATTGTGGCCAAGGAAGCTGGTGCTTCAGGGAAATCCGATTCTATTGAGTCACACAGCAAAGCAGAATCCCTGCGGGTGCACTATGCGGACCTGGATAAAGACGATAAATTCACCAGAGAAGATAGTTGGATCGATCTGAAAGATGAGCCGGATCATCAGGAGCTATGCAACCGTGAACAGCGTTATTTTCTCAAGGCAGTAAACGAAGACATTGACCTGAAAGACCATATGCAGGATGCCGTTAACAGCCTTCGCATCGCCTTCGCCTGCGATCAATCCGTTAAAACCGGCCAGATAGTATCCCTGATATAAACAATACTCGCCACCGATTGCCGATCACCGATTACCGATTTAACCTGCGGCCTTTCTCATTTTCTCAAGGCCAGTTTTGGCGACTGACAAGGGGTCCTGTTTCCAATATTCCCTGTTAAACAATTCAAGGGATAATATTTTTTGCCCTTCCAGTTTTTTCAGATCAGCCATGATTTGTTTCAGAGGAGCAACGCCATCTCCCGGGTAAATGCGGTCCTTATCCTCCATCTGCTCACGGGGTATCGTAGAAGGATAATCGTTCATGTGAATGATATCAATTAAACGACCATCGATCATTTTAAGACTTTCAAATCCGGATGCACCCCTGAACAAGTGATATACGTCCGGCAAAATGCGTGCGCCGGGGTCATTGGCAACAGCGACTGCCATCAGCGCCTGACCCATGTGAAAGAAAACAGAGGCCCCCCAAAATTCCAGTTGCGGAGTAACCCCGGTTTGCCGGCCAAGGGCTAGCAGATCCTTATACCTTTCACCTACTTTGAACAAATCCGGATTCGGGTTTTTCACGCCTGCTGCCGGCGCTGCAATTCTCGTACAACCGAGAGCAGCCATAATTTCCATTTCCTCACGCATCTGCTGGAAGCCTGCCTTTCGTTGCTCATCGTCATCCGTCATCCAGGTGGCAAAGCCTATCGCATTTTCTGCGGTAATTTTGCTATCATCCATTAGTTTTTTTAAAGCACGAAGAGAACCGCCATTGGTGACGTATGTTTTAATATCGCCGATCCATACTTCAAGACAATCATAGCCGGCCCGTGCTCCGATATCGATGTATTTTTCAATACCCGGTTTCTGTCCGCTGACAGTACTTGTATTGAGCGAGAATTTAAATTTGGAATTATTTTTTTGTATACCGGCAAAATTCTGCTGACCGAGAAGCGCAAGGCCTGTGGTCAATGCAGTTGTTTTCATGGCATGTCGTCTGTTCATGGGAAAGTTGGAATTATGCAAATTTATAAAATTATCCCAGACTTACCTTTGAAGCGACTTCTATAGCGAAAAGCTGTAATGGTTTTGAGGAATGACTTTTCCTTCCAATCCCTGCGTTATCATCACGCATCGATTTACAACTCGTAAATCCGCGTCTCGTCTACAACCAAAGAGTATTCAGAACTTTAAGCGGCCTTTTTTGATATTGATCGTTATTTTATCGCTATGCTGTCAGATGAATCTTTAATTTTGCCAACTTAAGATCACAAGTGT
>JAYSOP010000345.1:0-1834 GCA_043722905.1 Chryseolinea sp. | reverse complement strand
TTCCAGCATTCAGGCAGAGTTTCTTATACATCGGTCTTTCTCCTGGGTGGTAATATTATTACACGCGGGTCTGCTTTATAATTTGCGGAAAACTCAGGCGCTAAAACGGTTTCAGCTTACTTTATTCGTGCTAATTTTGGGAACGATTTTGTCAGGTGTTGGCATGGCGTGGTTTGCCGTTCCCGCCTTTCTTCAACCTGTGCATTTGCTATTGGCAACGGGTTGTTTTGGAATGCAGTTTTTATTCTTGTTGAAATTGAACCGTAGAGAAAACTCAGTGTTATTAAAGTTGACATGATCGCCGGACAAATTCATACTTTATCAGGTTTTCCGTTAGCGTCCTCAAAAGCGAAGGCATTTTGGGAGCTTCTGAAATTCCGTTTGTCTTTTTTAGTGGCTTTCTCCTGCGCTTTCGGCTATGTTCTGGCCTCTCCGAAAATTGATTGGGCAGTACTTCCCATGCTATTCCTGGGTGGTTTCCTGATATCGGGTGCTTCCGTAGTGATTAACCAGATCATTGAAAAAGATCTCGATAAACTCATGACGAGAACCTGCAACCGTCCACTGCCAACCGGGCGTCTTTCTGTGAACGAAGCCATTGCGTTTTGCATCATTTGTTTGTCAGCCGGCGTATTGATACTACTCTCCTTTACAAACCTGTTTACGACGTGGCTTTCCTTAGTATCCATGATTTTATACAGCTTCGTTTATACACCCCTGAAAAGAGTTGGACCAATTGCCGTGTTTGTAGGAGCAATACCCGGTGCGTTGCCTCCGCTTTTGGGATGGACCGCCGCAACAGGTTTTATTTCTCATGAGGCCATGATCATTTTCGGTATTCAGTTTATATGGCAGTTCCCCCATTTCTGGGCCATAGCATGGGTCTCCGATGATGATTATAAAAGAGCCGGTTTTAAACTGCTTCCCTCCGGGGGGCAAAAGGATCTCAACACAGCCATACAGATAATGATCTACACCCTGTTTTTAATTCCATTGGGACTTTTGCCAGCAACTTTTGGCATCACCGGAATTAATTCTGCCATTGCAGTAACCGTGTGCGGGGTTTTGTTTTTAGCGCAAACCTTTTCATTAATGAAATCAGGTGACAGAAAATCTGCATTAAAAATAATGTTTGGCTCATTTCTGTATCTCCCGATCGTACAGATCGCATATTTATTGGATAAAATTTGAATGAATGAAAAATAGTATGGCAGCGGATATAAGAATAGTGGAGGAAGCGAAAAAGCCGCAAAGCATGAACCCTAAAAAGTTCGCCCTTTGGCTTTTCATGGTAAGTGTAATGATGTTATTTGGCGCCTGGACAAGTGCCTACATTGTGAAAAGAGGTGAACCCGGATGGTCTTCATTTGAATTGCCCGGCCAATTCTGGTTGAATACGGCCATGATTATTTTGAGCAGTGCAACCATGATATGGGCGCATTATTCCGCAAAAAGGGACCATCTGGAGCATACCAAAATAGCGCTGGGCATTACCACCATTTTGGGGCTGGGCTTTTTAGTGGGTCAATGGCTTGCCTGGGGGAAAATGGTGGAAATGAATTATTACTTTGCCGGGAGCAGTAGCAATTCTTCGAGCTCATTTATTTATGTTTTGACAGGATTTCATGGCCTCCACATTGTCAGTGGCGTCATTTTCCTGCTCCTTGTACTTTTCGCTACCTTTAAATATAAGGTGCATTCTAAAAATATGCTGCGGATGGAAATGTGTTCCACTTACTGGCATTTTTTGGGTGGACTTTGGCTATATTTGTTCGTCTTCTTATTATTGAACCGATAAATTAATACTAACAATGGCAAGTAATCCGACAAGCGT
>JAYSOP010000344.1:0-2894 GCA_043722905.1 Chryseolinea sp. | reverse complement strand
ATTCATATCCGAAAATATTGTCCCTTCCCAGAAGATTGGTACAGGAAAAATAAATAATGACAGAAGGGCCAGGTAAATAGCTCCAGTTAAAACTTACATCATGATAATCGGGCGTTAAGCTATTATTAAAACTGCTTTCATTGGGATTGTTATAGTGTCTACCGGAAGCAAAAGCGTAGGTGAATCCAAACTGACTTTTTAAATCCTGAATAAAGTGTTTGTAGACCGCGGAGAAATTATGCATGGACGCAAAAGCGGGTATCGCCTCGTTGGGAAAATTTAAATAATTGCGCCTGGTATTCAGAAATGAGTATGAAATCCAGTAGTCAGCATTTTTTATTGACTGATCATCGCGCCAGAATAATTCCAGACCATTCGCAAAACCGTAGCCTGAATTGTCAAGTCTCGCGCCATCGAGGGCCAAAAACTTAACCAGATTGGAATAGCGCTTATAATAAGTTTCTATCCGGAAGGTCCGGTTGTTTTCCACCCTTTGATAATTCAGAATATAATGATCTGATTTTTCAGATTTCAGATCCGACTGAATTCGCAACCATTCATTCTTAGGTGATTGCCGGAATTTTCCGTACGCGAGTGAAACTTGCCCTGTAGCACCGGTCTTATATGCTAAAGAAAATCGGGGGTCAAGACCAACCGATCGGTTGAGTTGATTATACTCAACACGTAACCCGCCGCGGGAAACAAAATTTTTACTGGCGAATACATCCGCCTCTGCGAATCCAGCGGTAATCATTTCGTGGAAGGAAGATTGTTGTGATGTGTTATTATCTTGCGTGTAGGTTCGATCGAAAATCTCCATTCCGGTTTTTATTTCAACATGGTTTGAAAGAGAACCCTCAAAGACCGTTTTCCCATGAATTCCTACTTCAGACACTTCCCTTTTTCCGGAAGAGCTCCCTATGCTGTTTTGAATATTCGTATAAGACATTCCACCCCGTACTATCCAGTTTTCAGTCAACACATTTTTATAGAATCCGTTCAGGTAACCATATTGGTTTGCAAGTTCATAGGGTTCCTTTGAAGAATGGTTATCAATGCTGTGGTGGTAAAGCGAAAACGAAGATTGATTGAAGTTCCCGAAAACTTTAACCATTCCATTTTTTCCACTCTGCTGCCGGAATGCTGCACTTCCCTCAATGGACGCCGGAGGGATTATCCAATCAATTTCCTGGTTGATCAACCCAAAGTATGGACGAATGTTCGTGTACTGTATTTTACCACCCACAGATCCTCTTTCCCATGATTGGGTGTGTCCGATATCGGCTCCAACAGAGAGTAACCCGAAATCTGTACGCGTCACTTCTGCTTTATCCTTTGAATCAAGCACCAGTGCGGAAGAAAGTGCTTGTCCATACTCAGCAGAATATCCTCCGGTGCTGAAACTTATGCCTTTAAACATGAATGGAAGAAACCTGCCTCTTGATGGTGCATTGGGGGCTGAAGGACTGTAAGCATCCAGTACAAGCATTCCATCAATGAAGGTCTTTGCTTCGTTGCCCTCTCCTCCTCTCACAAATAGTCTTCCGCTCTCTCCAACTTTTTGCGTCCCCGGCAAAGTGTTCAGCGCCCCGGCGATATCTGCTGTTGCTCCTGCAGTAGTCGCAATATCCACTGCACGAAAAACAGTGCGTCTGGAATTATCGCCGGCTGTAAAAGAACCCGCTGAAATAGTGACGGTTTCCAGCGAATGAATATCTTCCTTTAACGTAATAGAGAATACCTGTGGCGTTCCCGTTAAAGCAATGGCCTTCCGGAATGTTTTGAATCCGATAAAGCTAACCAGGAGGTAGGCACTTCCATCATATGCAGTGGAAAAAGCAAAGGCTCCGGTGATATCTGTAGTGGTTCCATCATAGGTTCCTTCCAATGAAACATTGGCAAATGGGATAGGCTGCCCGCTTTCGTCTGTTATTATTCCGGAAAGTTCAGTCTGGGCAAACCCGGTCGTTAATACATGCAGGGAAATGAATAGTAATATTGCTTTCATGGTAAAACCTTTCCGATTACAACGGTAAAGATTTCACCAATTGCTGATTTTTTTCTGAGAGAGATACCCAGCTGTTATTGGAGAAGGATCAAGTGTTGAAAAGAGGAACCCAGTAGTACCCCCGGAAAGCCGTCATTGTTTTAAAGTAGGTATTTCATAGCGCCTGTTATTACTTGCCGGTCATTTTCTGCAAAGCGTTTTCTAGAATGTTCAAGGCTTGTGACAACTCGATTCGGTTAATGATAAGGGGCGGAGAAAGCTGGAGCACATTGCCCTGCGAAACCTTGAAGCTCAAACCATTTTTCAGGCACTCATACATCACCGACTCGGCTTCCTCGACGGCTTTTTCTTTCGTTGCGCGACTTTTTACCAACTCTATACCCCAGAGTAAACCCAGCCCGCGTATATCCCCAATAATGGGAAACTTCTGTTTCAAACGTGTGAGCTGCTCCTGCATGAAGTCACCGTCCTCTTTCACCTTGCGGAGGATATTGTTTTGTTCCATGAATTCAAGCATTGCTAACGCCGCAACACTTCCCAGTGGACTTTTTTCGAATGTAAAGTGCCCTAATGAAATGTCCGAAGCGATATTATAGGATTCACGGGCGACGATGGCGGCCATCGGAATAATACCGGCACCCAAACCTTTTCCAAGACAAACAATATCAGGCGTAAGGTCGTAATGTTCAAAGGCAAACATTTTGCCTGTCCGGCCAAAGGCAATGGGAATTTCATCCAGGATCAACAGAACTTTGTGACGCGTACAGATTTCCTGGATTTTTTTCCAGTAACCCTGCGTCGGAATTTGTACATCTGTATTACGGATGGTCTCCATTAGGAATGCGCCAATGTCCCCTTCTTTTTCAATAACGTATTCGAAATAGTC
>JAYSOP010000343.1:0-3042 GCA_043722905.1 Chryseolinea sp. | reverse complement strand
ATCTTTTGCAGTTCTGTTACTGACTTCTCCTGCAAATCAAATTTATCCACCTCGAAAAAAATATTCTGCAGGATAGCTGTGGTGCCTTCCGTCGCTTTTTCAAGTTCAATGTCAAGTATGATTGGGTCATAGTCCTTAACAACGGAATAATTGAAGTTTAAACTCTGAAACAAATACTCCTTTTTGTTAACGTACAAAGCGTATTCAGCCCCCTGCGTCAAAACAATCAGATAGGCTCCGTTAATGGAATCCGAAGAAATGAGGGATTCCGTTTCATGTGTCTCGAGATTGATCAATTCAATATTTGCAGACAGTGGTTCATGGGTGATCCTGTCGCGCACAATACCCTTCACATAATTACTTTTGAACCTGATCTGATGCTCTTCGGGGATCTGAATTTCAAAAATCTGGCTGGAAGAGTATCCGCCGTCTTTGTCTTCCTCGTGTGAGTAATACCCTTTCTTTCCGTCTGCGGTAATAAACAAGGAGAATTGATCTTCGTGACTATTGATGGGACTTCCCATATTTTGCGGGGGCAACCAGGCGGATGCCGTATCCTTCTCAGTTGAAAAAATATCATAACCCCCAAAACCTGTTAACCCGTTCGAGGCAAAATACAATATTCTATTATTGACGTGTATAAAAGGTGAGATCTCATCGTAAATGGTATTGATCGCTTTACCCGCATTTTTTGCGCGAGTCCACTGCCCTTTGTCATTCCATGTGCTGACCCAAATATCCCGGCGGCCCGCACCACCCCTTCTGTCAGAAACGAAATACAATGTTCTTCCATCAGCAGATAAAGAGGGCTGCGACTCCCACTCGGCACTGTTGACGTTAACTCCGAGATTCTTAGGCTCTGTCCATTCGTCGCCCACGCGAAAACTTTGGAAGAGGTCACAACTGCCATGGCCTTGCCTGCCTACGCAGGAAGTAAAAATCAACTTTCGGCCATCAGCGGAAATAGTACACGTGCCTTCATTTAAACGCGTATTGATATTTTCCGATAATGACTGCGGCTCTTCCCAGCGACCTTTATCATTCTTTTTTGAAACAACCAGGTCTTCATCATCATTCGGCCCTCCGCCCATTCTCCGTGTAAAGATAAGTTCCTGTTGATCAGCGGTGAGCACAGGGAAATACTGCATCACAAAAGCATTCACGGTATCACTTAAAGGTTTTAATTGATAGGTAGATGTATTGTTCTTATTATTTTTTGCAAACTCAATATTATTCATCAATAACCGGGCGCGGTCTATTTTCTGCCTGTTCTGGACCTCAGACTTTAAAAAATCGGATATTACTTTTTCGGCTTTATCGTAATTGCCTACTGTAAAATAACTTTCTCCTAAGTCGTACCAGAAAATTTTTTTCTTTCTGATATCCGCTGTCAAACTGACTCCTGTTTCAAGATTTTTTATCGCCATAGAAAAATCTTTGAGCGTCATGTAAATGATCCCCAACCTGTAATAAGCCTCGACAAAGTTTTTGTCCTTATCCAAAGCCTGGTTAAGAAGACCGATGGCCTGCGAAAACTGTCCCCTCACGCGGTAATTGTCAGCCTCAGTATAAAACTCAATCGCTTTTTTTGATTTTGTCGCCAACGGAATTTGCCCGTGTGCGAAAGCAGAAAGGAATAAAAAAGACAAAATAAGAATACGCATCATTCCGAAAGCTAAAAAACAATATCTGATACTGCTATCTCTGGCCCGTCAAATTCAAGCATGGCATTTATAATCTTAAAAGTTTCAAAAGTCGGAATATCCCTGAATTGTATTTCCCGAACCTGGATAATGTTTTTATCAATCAGATTTTGCCGCATGGTACCTTTCAGCAGGGCTGAAGCGGGTGTGAACCACGCCTTGTCTTTCCGGAAAACGATATTGGAGAAAGAACAATCCGTAACCATACCTCCCTTAACTATTAAAATATCGTCACATTCACCGCGAAGGGCAAATGATCGATCGATTTGCCGACGATCCTCATATTTAAATTCATACATAATCTCTTCATCTGCTATTACCTTTATCCGACGTATCATTTTCGGAGTGTAAGGCGTAAAGCTAATTTCATGAGCCGTATCGTCATAAACAATCCGGCACTTAAATAAACCGTGTTGCCGGGGAGCATATTGCGCAAGCTTTTTTTCGAGTGGAAATTTTTGAGTAATTCCATAAAGTGTTTTCCTGGCTAACGCCATTCTTTGTTCATGGTAGAATAAATTAAAAAATTCTCCATCCAGAAATTTTATGGATTCAATTAACCGGGACATACACTTTATCAATAGCTTCCTGATACTCATGCTCTGGTGTACTTTGCGTGGTTATTCCGCCGCCACTGCGGTAATAAAGAGTTCCATCGTTATTCTCAATGAATCGGATCATGACACCACTGTCCAATACTGCGCCATCATAAAAACCTACTACCCCCGTGTAATAACCGCGCCTTTCCTTTTCAACCTCGCGGATTATTTCGAGGGTTTTGATTTTGGGAGCACCGCTTACCGATCCGGCAGGCAAAAGTTTTACAATGATGTCTCCTAAATGTTTACCATAATCAGCACGCAGGTCCCCCCTGATCTCAGAGCTGACCTGCAAGAGGTTTTTGTACGTCGTTCGGATAGCATCAATATATCGAAAACGGGTAACCTGTACGTTATCCGAAACCTCACTCAGGTCATTGCGAATTAAATCCACTATGGTAACGTGTTCCGCCATCTCCTTAGTATCGGCCAATATTTTTTCTGGTGCATGGGGAATATCCGCATCGATGGTTCCTTTCATAGGAAATGAAAAAATGTTCCCATCCCTGATCTGAATGAAAGTCTCCGGTGAAAAAACCAGAAAACTATTCTCTACCAGTAGTTTGTATTTTGCCTGGCTGAGGAAAAAGATATCCCTTAAGGTCTGTTCAGTACTGACCTTTGTTTTCATGGTCAGGTTCGCAAGGTAGGAATCGCCAAAGGCCAGCCTTGAAAAAACCTGGTCATACTTTTTTTTATATGCTCTAAAAGTCTGTGGGAATTTTATAAAATCTATCTTC
>JAYSOP010000342.1:0-3612 GCA_043722905.1 Chryseolinea sp. | reverse complement strand
TATATAGGATTTAATCCTGAAAAATGTATGGGCCACTGATCTAGCGTTGCGTCGGAAATATTATGCCTGAGGTTGACAACTGATTATTGTACGATATTGACTATTCTGCAATGATAAATTACAGGATTGTGAACTGTCAACTTAATAAAAAAACAATTATAATGGGAATATTAGTTAAGACGCAGAGGAGCAATCATAGTAAACTCGGGAATATTTACCTGCATTTTTGAACCATCCACCACACGCTCCATCTGATAGGTCCCCAACATCTTTCCGATACCTGATTTTAAATTACACCCTGAAACATATTGGTGAATCTGGCCGGGTTCCAACACGGGCTGCTGTCCGACAACGCCTTCTCCTTCCACTTCCCGCATCGTAAACCCCGCATCAAAGATATTCCAGTGTCTGCGCATGAGTTGTATGGTATTTTCACTTTGATTTTCGATGGTGATCCTGTACGTGAAAACATAGTGGTATTGGGTTGGACTGGAATAAGCCGGTTGGTATTCTGTCTCAACTGTCACTTTAATCCCCTGGGTGATCTCCGTTACCATATGGTCAAAAATATATATTTTTTGCAATTTCGGCCTCCATTATCGAAACTTCTTTCAAATTGCTGAAAATCAAATTGTTTTTGTGTATCCCTGACCTTTTTTCAGCAAACTTTCTTCGTTTAATCGGCGATTATTGTTTCAAGCTAAATGACTATACATGGAAGTGAAGATTGCGTCTAGCTGGAAAATGCTGCTCAACGATGAATTTTACAAACCCTATTTCAAGGAATTGATAGAATTCATTAAACAAGAGTACAAGCGCCAGACCATTTACCCCGCCGGTATAGACATCTTCAAAGCGTTTGATCGATGTGATTTTTCCGACGTTAAAGTGGTGATCATCGGGCAGGATCCGTATCATGGGCAAGGACAGGCAAATGGTCTTTGTTTTTCCGTTCACGAAGGCGTACGCATACCTCCTTCATTAGTTAATATTTTTAAGGAAATCAGAAATGATCTGAACAAACCTATACCCGCTTCCGGGGATTTGGAGCGTTGGGCCAGCCAGGGCGTGTTACTGCTGAACGCCACCCTCACCGTTAAGGCGAGTGCACCAGGTTCACATCAAAACAAAGGTTGGGAGATCTTTACAGATGCGGTGATTAAAAAATTATCAGATGAAAAAGAAGGGATAGTATTCTTGTTGTGGGGCGCATACGCGCAAAAAAAAGGAGCGGTAATTGATCGCAATAAACACCTGGTACTGATGTCGGCACACCCTTCACCCTTTTCTGCGGATCGGGGATTCTTTGGCTGTAGACATTTCAGCAAAACTAACCAATACCTGGCAGGTAAGGGTAAAGTCGAGATTAATTGGTAGGTGGTCCAGAGTCGACCGTCGGCTAATTCTTGTTTGGTGACTTTGAATTGTTAAACTGGCTGCGTGAATTGTCGCGGGCTTCAGCCTGTGGATTTAGGTTAAAGCCATTTCTCAGCTTATCATGCTAACCACCTAAAGGCCGTGGCATTTCACAAAGTTTCAGTAATATAAATTAACACAGTAAAACTACTCAATCAACTTAAAGAATCTGTTCCAGCGAATCTTGTTGAAGAAACCGGCATTGCGATCGAGAGACAACCAGATGAAGAAAGCTTTGCCTACAATATGGTCTTCCGGGACAAATCCCCAATACCTGGAATCAAGAGAATTATGCCGGTTATCGCCCATCATGAAATAATAATTCTGCTTGAAAGTATACTGGCTCACTTCCCTGCCGTTAATGAATAGCTTACCGTTTTCGATTTTTACATTTTCATTATGATCATATTCGGAAATCGTACTTCCATAGGTAGCCAGCGTTTTCTCATCAATGGGGATGGTCATGCCCTCTTTTGGAATCACCAGCGGTCCAAAAAAATCACCGTTCCACGGAAATATTTTAGGGTCGGGAAAAATATTGTACTCAACCATTTTTTCAGTTCTCGCGCCTAACCCGTCTTCATTTTGCGTTCCTACCTTTACGTCCTGAATAAAAGTTAACTTTCGAAGCTCGTTGGCCAGTTCCTCCGTAATATGCATCTGATAGACAACCGAGTTTGCATTTCTGGCTACGATGCGCTGATCATACACCTTGTAACGCGTCAAAATTCTTTCATTGATCTCATCCTTGGAAGTCACCAGATAGCTAAGCTGCATTTCCCCCGGATTCTCTGAAGGCTTGCTATTCACATAAACCTGTCGGTTAATAACTTTTATAGTATCTCCTGCAATGCCTACGCAGCGTTTAATATAATTCGTCTTCAGGTCAACCGGGTAATCCACGCCTTCGTTGAGTTCAATAGGAGGAACATTGAAAACCACTACATCATTGCGCTTCACCCTGCTGATGCCGGGAAGTCTGTAAGAAGGCAGTTTTATCCACTCGGTATACGATGGAATTTCAGTAAACCAGATTTTTTGATGGGTAAGAGGAACCTGTAGCGGGGTGGTTGTGGTTCTGCTTCCATAGTGGAACTTACTGACAAACAAAAAGTCACCTACCAGCAAGGATTTCTCCATGGAAGGCGTGGGTATGGTATAAGCTTCCATAATGAGCCAGCGTATGAGGGTGGCAGCGATGACGGCAAAAAGGATGGCATCTCCCCATTCGCGCATCTTTGATTTTGGTTCAACCGCTTCGTCTTTATCAGACTCTTTCTTCTTTCTAAACTGCCAATTCATATTCGTGGGTACCTATTTAAAGCCTGCAAATAAAAGGAAAATAATGGTAATCCGCAGATCCCCTAGCCGTTATCCTGTTTTGAAGGTCAAAAAACGCCTTTCTGCTCCTGATTACTGGCCAATGCGTCACGGTTAAGGATGATGATTAAAAAGGAGTAATGTTTTCTGGATATTGGTCGCGGGAATTACGTTAGAATTTCAAAAAATCATTCATATTTAGTACGCCCTTTTTGTCTTTTATCCATTCGGCAACCATGACAGCCCCCAGGGCAAAGCCCTCACGCGTATGGGCTGTGTGCTTAATCTCAATATCATCGATCAATGATGTATATTTTATAACATGCGTTCCGGGCACATCATTCATCCGAAAGGAATTGATTTCTATTTCTGTCGCCGTTTCGGCAGCACCCTTGCTCCATTTTTTCTTCCTGTTAAGATATTGAACAATACCTTCCGCCAGGCTGATTGCTGTTCCACTGGGAGCATCTTTCTTTTCCGCATGGTGCACTTCGTCGATGCTGACATTATAAGCTGAAAACTGGTTCATCATCTTTGCCAGTTGTTCGTTTAATTTAAAAAATAAATTAACGCCCAGACTATAATTCGACGCGTAGAAGAAGGTTGAGCCCCGCTCACTTGTCAAAGCTTCTAGTTCCCCTTTGCGTTTCAGCCATCCGGTGGTTCCACAAACAACAGGAATTTGTCTTTCAATGCATCGCTTCACATTTTCAAAGGCGGCATCAGGGTGCGAGAATTCAATCGCAACATCCGCCTTAACCGTGAGTAGCTCCTCTTGATTGTCAATATCAATTTTTCCGGCAATGGTATGGCCACGTTCAAGGGCGATACTTTCAATAGTCTTGCCCATTTTGCCATATCCTACCAACAATATAT
>JAYSOP010000341.1:0-2370 GCA_043722905.1 Chryseolinea sp. | reverse complement strand
GAAAATGGAGGATCGCGCCTACCGATGGTTTATCATTGGGATGACCATGGTGGCCGCTGTTTTTATGATCATCAGATGAGGGGGCTGCCCTTTGAAGTGAAATAAAATTGGTTCGTGGAGCGCGGAAATTTCAATTGCTCATTGAAATATTTCCTTACAGGTATGCCATAAAGGGTGATTCAAAGTCATGGTGATTTCCTGTACGACATCAACAGTTGTCTTTATTATTTCTGAGCACGCCTTGCCTCACCTCTTCATCGAAACCATCCCCTTCAGACGAATATTGAACTATGAGCCACAGAATTAAGATTAGACCCAGAATTCGCAGAGTCTGCGACAGGTGACTCTGATGGGACACGAGTACCCCTCTAAATTTTGATCTTTCATGGCAATTCTGGAATTAAATTGTTTTATATTGGATGTATGAGAACAAAAATTCTGCTGTTACTTTTTATAATCCTCTCAGCCAACCATTCCTATTCACAAACGAGGGAAATTTATGTTAATCCGAATTTTGTGGAGTTGACCAGGAACCATAAGAAGGTAGCCATTCTTCCTTTTAAAATGATCATAAAGCTTCGTCCAAAACAAATGGAGCAGATGACTCCAGCGCAACGCGAACAACTAGAGAAAGATGAAGGCTTAGCCGTACAGAGTGCTTTGCAAACATATTTCCTAAAAAGAAAGGAACAGCATGATTTTAAAATCGTCTTTCAGGATTTAGGTACGACCAATGCCTTGCTGGCTAAAAACAATATCGATGAAAATAACATGGACAAGTTTACACCCAAAGAGTTAGCGGAGGTTTTGGAGGTAGACGGAATTATTACCGGTATCTTATCCTCCGATAAGCCCATGTCTGAAGGCGCATCGGCAGCGTTGGGCATTCTTGTTGGTATTTACGGCCCCACTAATTCAGGAAAATGTACTATTAATATTAATGATGCAACAACCGGAGACTTACTTTGGAAATATGAAAAAACATTATCGAGAAGTTTAGGAAGTGATACAAACACCATTATTAATACCATGATGCGTAAAGCATCCAGGCAGTTGCCATATATCGCGGAATAATTAGTCAAGGCGACAAGTCATTAGAAACCAGAAAATCCGGATTAAAAATTAGTTAATAATACCCTGGAGTCCCCCGGTGTGCAAAAGAAGAATAGTTGAACCCCGCTTAAAGGATCCTGATTCGATTTCTTTCAATACCCCCCAAACCAGTTTGCCAGTGTATACCGGATCCAACGGGAGGTCGTAAACAACTTTCATTTCGCCTATAAATTGTACAAGGTCGTTAGTAACTTTTGCGTATCCACCATGGTGGTACGCTGTTAATAAAGACCAATCAGGATACAACTGGCCTGAAAAATCGTGTACATGATTTATTATCTCAGTCTGAAGAAATTCGCCGTTTTTCAAAACGGAAACTCCGATGATATTTTTCTTGCCACGAAACCCACAAATCAATCCCGCTATCGTTCCTCCTGTCCCCACGGGAAGACAGAGATAATCGAAATCTATTTTTGACAATTCGCGTTCTGCAAACTCCGCGCAACCTGTTACAGCAAGAATGTTAGAACCTCCTTCCGGAATTTCATAAAACCCGCCAAATTCCTGACGAAGTTTTTCGATGAACTCCGGTTCTGCTTTCCGCCTGTATTGTTCGCGCGATACATATTTGAATATCATGCCGCGATCTTTGGCAAATTGAAGTGTAGGGTTTAGCGGTAAAGTTTCTTCTCCTCTGATGATGCCAATCGATTTTAAATTAAGGGCATATGCCGCGGCAGCAGTAGCGTAAAGGTGATTGGAAAAGGCGCCACCAAAAGTTAATAGTGTTGGTATCCCTCGGTCAGCTGCGGACGCTAGATTGTATTTTAACTTCCACCATTTATTTCCGGAGACATATGGATGATTCAGGTCTTCTCGTTTTACAAGCAATTTGACTCCTGCACTTTTAGCGGCTGGATGTGCAATTTCCTGCACGGGTGTTGGATTATAGGCTAAAGTCTTCAGACGTTGAAAATTATAATGAAACTGATGCCAAACCAAGATATTTATAATAACTAATAATATTAGTGAGTGACTAATATTATTAGTTAATTGCCTTTCCGGATACACAATATGGAGGAGAATTATTTTAAAGGGCGTGGCGCTCAGATCAAGACTGGAAATAAGTTTTTAAAAGCGCAATACGTTTCCGATCATATAGAAGGGCTTGATGAGCCTTTATATTCCGCCCCCACCACCCAGGTTTTTCATGAAAAACCAAAAACGATTGTCAACAAGGTAACTAGTCCTGACCTTAACATGATGTATTCCATGAATCCTTACCAGGGATGTGAACATGGTTGCATTTATTGCTAC
>JAYSOP010000340.1:0-1561 GCA_043722905.1 Chryseolinea sp. | reverse complement strand
GTAGAATTATCAAGCCGATACATCAGCGATCGTTTTTTGCCGGATAAAGCCATTGACCTGATGGATGAAGCTGCCGCCAAGTTACGTCTGGAGATGGATTCGCTTCCCGAAGAGCTTGATGAACTGAACCGTAAAATCATGCAGCTTGAAATTGAGCGCGAAGCCATCCGTAGAGAAAAAGATAATGAGAAGGAAAGCGTACTCAGCAAAGAGATCGCGGAACTTTCTGAAGAACGCAATTCGATTAAAGCAAAATGGGAAAGCGAGAAAGCCGTTGTGCATGGCATTCAGAAACATAAAGAAACGATTGATCGGCTAAAGTTTGAGGCCGAACAAGCCGAGAAGGCCGGTGATTATGGTAAGGTTGCTGAAATACGGTATGGAAAAATAACCGAAGCCGAAAAGCGGTTAAACGAATTTCAGAAGCAGATGAAAGAAATGCAGGGCGAAAAAACCCTGCTAAAAGAAGAGGTAGACAGCGAAGATATTGCCGGGATAGTAGCCAAATGGACGGGCATACCCGTTTCAAAAATGCTGCAAAGCGAGCGCGAAAAACTTCTGGATATGGAAAAAGAACTCAGCAAGCGTGTGGCGGGTCAGGAAGAAGCCATTCAGGCGTTGAGCGATGCCGTGCGCAGAAGTCGTGCGGGGTTACAAGACCCGAAGCGGCCAATTGGTTCGTTTATTTTTATGGGAACCACCGGTGTGGGTAAAACAGAATTATCAAAAGCACTTGCCGATTACTTATTCAATGATGAACACGCGATGGTGCGTATTGATATGAGTGAATATCAGGAACGACACAGCGTGAGTCGTTTAATTGGCGCACCTCCGGGCTATGTTGGGTATGATGAAGGCGGGCAACTTACAGAGGCAATCCGAAGAAAACCGTATTCAGTTGTACTGCTGGATGAAATTGAAAAGGCGCACCCTGATGTTTTCAATATTTTATTACAAGTACTGGACGATGGCAGGTTAACGGATAATAAAGGTCGTGTGGCAAACTTTAAAAATACAATCATCATCATGACCACCAACATCGGTTCGCATTTAATCCAGGAAAGTTTTGAAAAAATTACCGATAAAAATTATTTCGATGTACTGGAAAGTACGAAAGACGATGTTCTCGCGTTATTACGAAAAACGGTGCGACCCGAATTTGTAAACAGGATTGATGAGATCATCATGTTCCGGCCGTTAAGTCAGAAAGATATTCGAAAGATTGTGGATATACAGGTTGATTTGGTAAGAAAGCGTTTAGATGAAACGGGTGTACGGATTGAAATTTCAGATACTGCCCGTGATCGGTTAGCGAAATTAGGTTTTGATCCACAGTTTGGCGCACGGCCTTTGAAGCGGGTACTGCAGCGGGAAATTCTAAACGAACTTTCCAAACAAATATTGTCGGGTAAGGTTCATAAAGACTCAGTGATTTTTGTTGAAATAAAAAATGAAACAGATTTCATTTTCGAGAACCTTGAGAGTGTAGATGTTGTTATGTAATTGGTTTAAGGATAATTCCGTCCCGAGCTATCGGGACGGGAGAGGTTGAGGGGTTTGG
>JAYSOP010000339.1:0-3153 GCA_043722905.1 Chryseolinea sp. | reverse complement strand
CTTTTCTGAAGGCCTCGGTACTTTGAAAATAGCATTGCCCTGCACGCGGCAATACCAGTCACCTCCTAAACGAGCCACAGCATCTAGCTTAAAGGGGTCTATCCGTCCGTCATCATCCAGAATATCCTCATTGATATGCATCAGCAACACCTGACAGATCACCAGGTTTCCCGCCCCACCGCTATCTCCTGTCTGGATAACCTGAAGCACTTTACACTCCATGGCCACTGGTGCTTCAGTTACCCTCGGAGGTTTAACCATAGTCGAGGCAGTTTCTGTGAACCCGGCTTTAACAAATTCATTTACACCTTTGGGATATTCGGTGCTGGCCAGGGAAGTCTGCTGCACCATCGCATAGTTCACGATATTGATCACGACTTCCGGCACTACCAATACATTCTCATAGGTATGTTTGGTTGTATTATCCCTACCCCTACGCGCAGGTGAAAAAATCAACAAAGGAGGATTTACTCCGAAACAATTGAAAAAACTAAACGGACTTAAATTTACTACACCTTGCGCATCCACCGTACTGGCGAAAGCAATCGGCCTTGGCGAAACCGCGCCCAGCAGGTAGGCATGAAATTGGGGAACAGGTATCTCTTTAGGATTAATGGTTCGCATGAGTTTTTTAGCAACTGGTATTTTTGATTTTTTGTAAAACTTTACAAGGTGGGAAGAATGGTACCCTTGCAATCACCAAATCCTATCCTGACCCCGTCTCTTTCTGCAAAACCACGCATGATCACAGTATCGCCATCCTGCAAAAAGGTGCGTTCACTTCCATCAGGCATCCTGAGGGGCTTCATGCCGTTCCAAGAAAGTTCCAGCATCGAACCATATGACCCCGGCGAAGGACCGCTGATGGTGCCCGAAGCATACACATCCCCTACCTGAACATTACAACCATTCACCGTATGGTGGGCGAGTTGTTGATTGATATTCCAGTACAGATATTTATAATTCGACCGGCATAAAATCGTCTGCTCACAGTTGGCTGGCTTCAAGTCCACTTCCAGAAGGATATCGAAAGTTTTTTTTCCTTCAACTGCGAGGTACGGTAAAACTTTGGGATCCTGAGGAGGCCCGCTAACGCGAAATGGTTCCAAAGCATCCATCGTGACTAACCATGGTGAAATCGTTGAGGCGAAATTCTTTCCCAGAAACGGACCTAACGGTACGTACTCCCATTGCTGAATATCGCGCGCTGACCAGTCGTTAAACAAAACAAAACCGGCAATAAAATCTTCTGCTTTATCCGTGGTAATCGAATGTCCGAGTTTCGTGTTTCCACAAGAAATAAATGCGAGTTCTAATTCAAAATCCAGTTTCTGTGTGGCGGAAAAATCCGGAAATGGTTTGTCAGGATTTTTTATTTGTCCTTTCGGACGAACAATATCGGTTCCTGAAACCACAATCGAAGATGCCCGGCCGTGATAGCCTACGGGCATGTGTTTCCAGTTTGGCAGCAGGGGGTTTTTGGGATCGCGAAACATAGAACCCACGTTCATGGCGTGTTCCTCACTGCTGTAAAAATCAGTGTAATTCGGAATCCGGACGGGGAGCATCATCTGTACTTCGTCTCTGGGAATAAAGGCGATTTCCCGCGCCGCTATATTAGATGACAGCTCATCGTTGTCATGCCGCAATAAATCGGAAATACGGTTGCGAACGATCCTGATTTTTTTCTTTCCCAAAGTGATAAAATCGTTGAGGTAGGGTTGATTGAAAATACCCGGGGGCAGCCCAAGACCATCGAGGAATCCATGTTCATGAAGGTAGACAAGATCAAGCACGAAATCACCGATGGCCACACCCCCAACCGGAGTAAGATACCGCGTCTTAAAAATCCCGAACGGAAGATTTTGAATGGGGAAGTCGGAGCCGGGGGTGATCTGGACCCAACTTTTTAATTTAGGATCATTGGCTTCCAGTACATGTTTCATGGCGGAGCAAACCTAAATTTTTCATTTCATCACAGCAAGCTAAGGAAAGATTAACTTTGTCATGATGACCAGGCTGCCTGAAAAATTTAAAGAATCCATCCGACAGCAGCTCGGAATAGACTTTTCTTCCTTTATTCAAAGTCTGCAGGAGCCTTCTCCGGTAAGCATCAGGATCAATCCCGAAAAAAGGAAGTTTAATCCGGCTTTACCTTCGGTGCCGTGGACACTGTATGGCCAGTACCTATCCAGGCGACCGGTTTTTACCCTTGATCCCCTTCTCCATGCAGGGTGTTATTATGTTCAGGAGGCAAGTTCCATGTTTCTGGAGCAGGCAGTAAAACAAAGTGTCAACTTACAAGACGATCTGAATGTGCTGGATTTGTGTGCGGCTCCCGGCGGAAAATCAACTCATTTGTTAAGTCTGTTAAGTCCTGAAAGTTTACTCGTTTCAAATGAGGTAATCCGTACCAGGAGCTCCGTTCTTTCGGAAAATATCCGGAAGTGGGGATACCCGAATGCTATTGTCACCAATAATGATCCGCAGGATTTCCAGCAGTTCAAGGGATTTTTTGATTTAATTGTTATTGACGCGCCCTGTTCCGGCGAAGGATTATTCCGAAAGGATCCGGATGCTATGAATGAATGGTCTCCCGAAAACGTAGAACTTTGTTCAAGCCGGCAGAAGCGGATTGTCTCGGATGTTTGGGATGCCCTTAAGGATAATGGTGTACTCATTTATTGTACCTGCACCTTTAACGAAAGGGAAAATGAAGATAACCTACGGTGGATTCAGGAAAACTATCCGGTTGAATTCATAAAACTCAACACGGATAATACCTGGCAGATTGAGCCAGTCGAAACCAACAACCTTTTTGCCTACCGGTTCTTCCCGCACAAAACAAAAGGTGAAGGTTTTTGTATTTCCGCGATGCGAAAACACCAACCCACGTCATCCACAAAGCTAAAGGGTAAAAAAAATATAGTCATCCCCGCCAAAAAAATAATGGAAAGGTTGCAGCCCTGGATTTCTCCAGGCTACGCTGTGAATTTTTACCAGTTCAACGATCTTCTTTTTTACGCGCCCGCATTTAAAGAAAAAGAAATCGAGTTTTTGCTTCAGCATTTGAAAATCTTGTATGCCGGTACCAACCTGGCTACCGTCAAGCACGACAAATTAATCCCCGACCACGCGCTTGCCTTAAGCATT
>JAYSOP010000338.1:0-10239 GCA_043722905.1 Chryseolinea sp. | reverse complement strand
ACACACCAATGCCTTATCGGCCTTTCATAGAGCACACTCAAGATACAGTGCGTCCGTTAGCTTTCGAAAATTAATTTCGTCCCGGAAATGGGGGGAATTGCGTCTAACGTCTCGCTATAAGTATGTGTTATATATCTTTATTGCCATCCAGGCTAAATTTCCTTGCAATGGCATCCAGAGGACTAACCAGTTGCTCAAATCCCTTCCGCGTAACCTGGGCGTAGCGTTCTGTGGTTTTACTGTTTTCATGCCCTAATAGTGTCTGAATGTAACGCAAATCAGTTCCGTGTTCCAATAAATGAGTGGCAAAACTGTGTCTCAAGGTGTGCGCGCTGATTCGCTTTTTTATGCCTGCTTTTTTCGCACTCTTTTTAACAATCTTATTTACACTTGTGGCACTGTACTGTCCTCCATCAGGACTCTCGAAAAGCCATTCCTTCGGTTTCATCATCTCAATATAATGCTGAACATATTCGTTTGCAATCCCCGAAAGTAAGGTTATCCGGTCTTTTTTGCCCTTAGCTCCAAGGACATTGACGAGTTTCCGGTCCTGATCAATATCAGCAGGCTTTAAACGCAAGAGCTCACTCATCCGCAACCCTGAACTATATAACATCAATAATAAACATTTATGCTTGATGTAATGGGTTTGAAAGAGAAGACTCGTCATCTCTTCTTCACTTAATACAGTCGGAAGTTTCATCTCCGTTCGGGGCCTTTCAATATAATACTCTCTGCGCTCCCCTTTCTTAACCTGTTCCAGATAGAATTTGATGGCATTGATTGCCTGGTTTTGAGTGGAATGGCTCACTTTTCTTTTTTCAATCAGGTATAGCTGATATTCGTGTATGTCCTGATCCGTCATTTCTTCCGCTGACCTGGGATAAATGAAGGTTAAAAACAATCTGAACTGCGCGATATAATTGTCACAAGTAGCGGGGCTATACCTGCGCTTGATCAGATGTTCCCGGTATTCCCTGGGAACGGTAACCGAGTATTTTAAAAATTGATTTCTCACTTCCGGATCCGCCATTTGCTGCCACCCTTCTTCGACAATTGTGTCAAGAGTACCAATGGCCTTCCGTAAGGTTAACATTGCCTCAGGATCATAAACCAAATAAAAACATCCATGAGTGGCTGAATAAATCAATCCGGGAATTTTTCGTATCTCGTTCGATACCTGAGTTGCATAATGACCGCGTATCGCGATACAAAGCGACTCCTTATGAATAATCGGTTCCAGTAAAATCATTTTTCAATTTAATACTCAGAAATCCTATTATCCGTTGTTAAACAATTGTAGTCGATTGTAGTCGCTTGTAAACGTTTGTAGTCGTTTGTAATCGGTTGGGGCAGAATTACCTGGTCTGGATATTATAATGGAATCTTTCTTCGCTGAAGTAAATTTTAATCAAGGCGCGCCCCGGAGGCCAACATGATGTCATCACTTCTCAAACCTCACGATATACTCCGAGAGATAATTGCTTTTGCCATCAAAATCATCCTTGAAGAAGAACCGCGCCTCCCGCCCCAAACGCAAGGAGGTATATTTGTTATTAATATCTTCCTGCGTACTCATGGGCTGAAGCGATGGATACCATAACACATGCCCGGGACGGTCCACCAACAATTGTGGCTTTGTCCATTCCTGCGAATTTTTTCCTTCACCCAGCTCAGCATGTTTATTAAACGAAATGTAAAGCATACCCCCGGCCCACTTTGGACCTTCTGCTTTGGCCATCATCATCACCCAACAGTTGAGGTAGGTGTTCCAGCTTACGGATGGACCCCAATGATACTTAGCTACAGGTGACGAGGCAGGTCCGCCCCCTTCTTCCGCAGGTATGCGTATGGCATCAATCGGTTTGCCAATACCATCATGGGGAACAGTAAAGGCCTCTCCATCCCAACGCCTGGCCTTGCCTTCAGGATTTTCTACATCAGCAAGCGCGATGCGTGCCACACTGATGCATTGCCCCTTCCATTCCGCATCGCCATCATACGCGTCCGGATGATAAGTCGCGGGATATCCGTACTCACTGTAGAAAAGATAGAGAAAATCACCGCTCACGACGGCAGACGGATCACCGACGCCTCCCGCAAAAGTAACGGACCGGTTATGCGGTTTCATGATCATCCGCTGCTGAAGGTCTTCAATGAAAATGCCTCTGTTCTCCCAACGCTTACCGCCATCGGTCGATTTCATAATGCCAATTCGACACACGGCCGCGGGAGTTTTGGCGCCGGTAAGTCCTTCGGGCCATAGAGGCGAATCGATATACCCTTTGCCGGTGATGGAATCGTGGGGCAGTGTTTCCGGATAGTTTTCATTGTGATAAATCGCAAACAATGTTTTTCCGCTGACGTCTTTCTGATCCTGATATATCGTTTCAAACCAAACGGCTCCGTGCAAACCTGGGCTGCCTGCAGGCGTGTTGGGTGGCATCTCGGGTTCTTTGAAGTCTTCATGCTTTCGCAAAAAGGCTTCCTCTGCATTTTGGCCATCGGCGTATTTCAAATCTCTGGCGTAGCCCCACAAAGGATCTTCGCCATATTTTCCGGGAAATATCCGAAACGTATCCTGTATCCAGACCTCCGCCATATTGCAATCCACAAACGAATTAAAATAAATCTTTTCAGCAGGCTCCAGTACGGCCCTGGGCTGAAATGGACTTTCCCTGACCGAACAGGAGGCGAGCAAAAGAATTGAGGTTACCGTGATAAAGAAAACGGATAAGGAGAAAAAAACTTTAGGGCTCATGAAGTGCTGTTCTTTTTGAAAGGCTTCAATAAAACATAAAGTGGGGACATCATCAAAAAGTGCTGCTATGCTATAGCCCCGACAGGGGTTGTAAATATTTTTAAACGGTTCATTTACAATGCAAAAGAGAAGCAGTAAAAATCAATCTCACCTAATCAACGCACCAAAGTCATCAAGTAATCACGTCCATTGTGATTGTTATTTGAATGTTGCACGCATGGGGAATACCAAGCGTGCACTGGTGAGAACTCTTTTTTTGTGCCAGCGTTACTTGTCGGACCGTACCTTTTTCTTTTTAAGGTATTCTTTAATCTGCTCAGCATCCATGTCTGCGATGTCGGCGGAAATGTTTTCCTTGATCGCCCTGAATGTTTTTACAGTATCCAACGTCTTCTTCTTATCTGTCATAGCCTATAATTTCGTTTGGCGACCGGATTTCAAGCGTTTGATAGCCAGCCCTCAAATTTACCGAATTGTAACCTCGTATGCGATAAACGTTAACAATATGCTTAAAATTCCAGCTATCCAGGATATCAGCCTTTTGAATCGTTGCCACGGCAATATGTACACAATCATCAAAACTCGTTTTTCCGACTACATTTTCATGGATGTACTGGTTGGCTAGTTTTATGGCCTCGTCGGTTATGGGCACTCTCTCCATGCACTTCTCAGGCAGCGTTTTATAAAAATCTTTTATCTGCTCTGGCGCCTCAAACAACTCCCCCTCTGTCAGGTCGGAATACAGACACACGATTTGATCTAATTTGACTTTTTCAAATAGCTGAATCGAGCTTTCCTCAAACTCTTCGTCAAAAACACCACCAAATACGGATGTATCAAAATAGAATCTTTGTTTCAGGGCCATAGTATGGACAAAGATAAACGGATGTAAATCACAATTACTAGCGGGAAGGAGCAAGCCATGTTAATTGATTTCCGGACTCCCATTCTGAATCCATCAGATAGATGATTAATGGTTAATGCTATGGTGACTTTGTGTGCCTGATCTTCGCGCACATTCACATGAGTTGAATCAAACGCAACACTTACACTCCTTAATCCAGGAATGGGAACTTCTTCGTGCTCATGACACCCAATCAATAAGCCAATGACAAAAAATAATGCAGCTATTTTAACAAACTGTTTCATAAACGTTTCTATGTTAGGATTAATAATTTGTAATGGATAGAATACAACTGTTGGCGATCAGTCACTGAACAAATTAACGGGACAATTGAAGGCGAGGAATTATCAATTGATAAGAAAGTCTTATGAGCAACGACTCTATTTGACCATTAGCCATTGACTTATTCACCACTGCCCACTGCCATTAAATGACTAATGCCTGTTCTTAAGTAAGATTTGTTTTTATGATCCTGAAGGGATCTAATTTGATTAGCCCCGCATGCAAATGCGGGGAAATGTCATACAACGGAAAAAACCCCAACGGGGTTTAACACAACAACGCTCCCAAGATCACCAATCTTTAGCGTGCGCGGTTTGTCGCTGAACAACAATTTAGATTGGTGCTACCGATTAATTTTCTTTTTAACCCCGTCGGGGTTTGGTTGTGCGCTTCGTTTGACCCCAGGTTGCACCTGGGGCTATTCAAATTAAATCCCTTCGGGATTTTTAGTTGATATCGCTCATCTAATCAGGAATTAATCTGAAAATTATAATGGGTAAGCAGAAAGCTTAAAGCAAAAGGTGATTCGTGCGCGAAGCAATGTCCAATTCCTAATGATCAATGCCTGTTGACTATTGAGCCTGTGAAGAAACAAACGTTTGCTTCTTTTTTCTTCAGATACCTACCCGAGAGGGTTTGCGTATACGCGATCCTGGAAGCTTCATTTTAGTTTTTACACTGCCTCCATTGAACCATTGACCTGCCCACTGACCACTCACAATTGACTATTCACTAACGAAGAAACCAAATTTCGTTTCGCCTGCAGAATATGCCTTTCATTATGTGCAATCAGGAACTGAAACACATCTCCCGCTCTCAAGCGAATAAACTTCGCGACGGACATCGGTATGAGCGTTTTATTTAAATCGATTTGTCGCGCCTCGCGTAAGAGAAGTAAGAGCATTTCCTGCTGGGCAATGAATTCGGCTACCACGGCATGGGCGTTTAGCGCGGGCTGTGGCTTATATTTTTTGAAGGCGCCGATTTTCATTTTGCCAGTGACAGGGTCCATCATCCGCGTAAAGCGATAACCCACCCAGCTGCTCTTAAACCAGGGCACATTTTTCCTGATTGGATTTTTGTCAAAGGATTTTCTTAACTCCGGCAAATAAAAATTTCCGTAACGGTTTAGATGTTCCAGGCACTGAGCCACACTCCACCCACCGTTGGCTGCAGGTTTCAACAAGGCTTGCTCATCCTGGTTTTGAAAAAGATCGATGGCTTCACGAAGGTGTCCTTCTACCTTTTCTTCTAACCTGTTCAATAATAATGCGGTGCTGACGGATTCCATAATTTTGTGTTTGATTAAGACAAAAGTAGGGGAGGCGCATTAGTCAGTTCTTGGTATTTACCAAGATTTAGATTTTTATCTTATTGATTAGCTTGCTGAAGTTGGTGGCGTCTATTCCGATATAGTTTGCCAGATATTTATGGGGCACAAGGTGGAGTATATGCGGACTCCGTTTCATCAGGTTACGAAACCTGTCTTCTGCTGAAAAGCTCTGGAGCTCCACCATACGTTCGAGCACACCCGAAAAAGTTTGCGTGATGCCTTGCCGGGCGAGTATGGAAATGTTTATGCGGGTATGCATGAGTTCCAGAAAATCTTTTGCCGGCGCCCTCAGAAATCGCGAAGGTGTCAGGGTTTCAAAATAATATCGCGAAGGCTGTTGCAAAACAAGCGAATCGAGGACGCCCGCAAATGAAGGCGGGAACATGAATACAATCGTTGCGTGACGGTCAGACTCATCTTCGTAGTAGACGCGCTGAACACCTTCCAACACAAAGTAGAGGTAACGTTCTTTTTCTCCCGCCACTGTAAGAATTTCTTTTCGCCTGGCCGAAAAAGGACTCCATATCGAAGCCAACGCCTCCCAATCCGCCTCAGGAAGTTTATGGATAGCATTTACAAGTGTCGAAAGCTGATCAATTTCTAGTGACATCCAATGGTAAAAATAGGGATCACAAGCTAAGGATTCTTCCAAAACAATAACCCGTCACTCTTTTATATATATGACCCACATATATATGACCTACTTGGCAGCACATTAACCCATTTCCCCGGCTCACGGATGCAGGTTTTTCAGGCGCAAACACCCCTAAATTCTCTTGCGTTTTTAAGGCAATTTTTGTATCTTATATAGAAGTGAATGCCTGTAAATAAGCGGGTTACAGCTTAAAAAAAGTTGGGTATGAAAACAGTTTCATACCCAACGCCAAAGCATAAGTTCTGAGACTAAAATCTCAGCTTGTTCATCTCCATTGCTGAGCATTTTTATCTTTCTTTTTGATGTCAGTCGTCGCCTGAATTTCATCCAGGCAATCCACTCATCCGACAAATCCCGGTTCAGATAAGGTAGGTCTATTTAAAATCATTCTAAATTGCCATTTCCTGCTATAACCCGCCGCTTTGTATGGTTTATGACGTTAACTTTCGGCGCCAAATAAAACGTCGCCACGCGTCTCATTTATCTGCAAAAAACTGGGGCAGCAACGCAAATAAATTTGAATAAATGCATTCCAATAGTAGATTTGTGCCACTTGCTTTGGAAAACGGACACTAACTTGACATGACTA
This sequence comes from Chryseolinea sp., assembly GCA_043722905.1. GTDB lineage: Bacteria > Bacteroidota > Bacteroidia > Cytophagales > Cyclobacteriaceae > Chryseosolibacter. The sequence continues at coordinate 3,715 of JAYSOP010000338.1, read as the reverse complement.
TAAATTACCTTTACGCCACGCACAAGTCCTTCATATTTTCTTTCGTCCTCTCATTATTCAGTCTAACGGTCTATTCTCAGGAAATCCCCACCGAACCCGCGGCCATCACTGCGGGCGAACAACTGTTTAACGCAAACTGCAAAACGTGCCATAGAGTTCAAACAAAATTGATCGGACCAGCACTCGCAGGCATCCAGGACCGCGCGCCTTCCATTGACTGGATTAAATCCTTTATCCGAAATTCCTCCGCAGTCATAGCCAGCGGTGATCCCTATGCAGTAGCGCTATTTAATGCGAATAACAAACTGTTGATGACGTCCTTCTCTTCTTTGAAAGATCCGGACATCATGAATATTCTCGGATATATTAAAGCGGAAGCTGAAAAACCTGCCGTAGCAACCCCCGCACCTGGAACAGTACCTGGTGGAACCCAGGCAGCCACAAACGCAGCACCTGAGTATCTGAACCTCATCCTCATCGGAATGGTGATCATCCTTATTTTATTGGTGGTGATCCTGATCTTTTTATTATCCGCCATTAAAAGATTTCTCGATCAAAAACCCTTGACGGATGATGAAAGAGAAATTGTTCACTCTCCCATTAACGTAGGTAAAGTTACCCGCAGCAGTGGATTTATTTTTGTCATTACTTTCATCGTCGCGGCCCTGGGTTTTAAAGCCGTCATTAACGGTCTGTTTTCAATCGGCGTGCAACAAGGCTACGCCCCAAAACAGCCCATCGCATTCTCCCATAAAATTCACGCGGGTCAATATGAAATTGATTGTAAATATTGTCATACCGGTGTCACCAAGGGAAAGAGTGCTACCATCCCCTCAGTGAATATCTGTATGAATTGCCACAATCAGATAAAAGCAGGAACCATTACGGGTGAAGCCGAGATCGGAAAGATCGTTAGGGCCTTCAATGAAAACAGACCCATCGAATGGGTTCGCATCCACAACCTCCCAGACCTGGCTTATTTCAATCACGCACAACACGTTGTCGTAGGGAATATCGAATGTCAGACTTGCCATGGGGCAATTCAGGAAATGGATGTTGTCCGACAGCATTCTTTATTAACCATGGGATGGTGTATTGATTGCCACAGAAAAACGGATGTAAACTCTCAGGGAAATGCTTACTACGACAAACTGATGGAATTGCATGACCCGACCGGGAAAAGAAAAATGAAGGTGGAAGATATCGGTGGCCTGGAATGTTCCAAGTGTCACTACTGACCGGGATTTAAGGAGCAACGGATTATCGACCAGGATTTAAGGGTAGGGATTGGCCGGATTAATTCGGGGATTTACAACGGATTGATTGAAGGCCTGATGCCAAACGGATACCGCACCAGCACAAGAATTTAGTCGCGATTTAAAGGATATATGAAATCTAAAAAAATATACTGGAAAGGCATCGGGCAACTTGCTAACAGTACTGAGTTTGTAAAACATGCTCATGAAGAATTTGCTCAGCCTGGTCCGGAAGAAGATCTGGGTCACAACCGTAGAGATTTTTTAAAGATGATGGGCTTCGGTGTTGCTGCAGCTTCCCTCGCTGCCTGCGAGGCCCCCATTCGCAAAGCGATACCCTTTGTTAACAAGCCCGTTGATTTTGATGCCAGCATCCCGAATTATTATGCATCTTCTTTTATTAATGGAGGCGACTACTGTAGTATCGTTGTAAAGACCCGTGAAGGGCGACCTATCAAAATTGATGGTAATGCACTTTCATCCGTAACGCAGGGAGGTACCAACGCACAGGTTGAGGCCTCTGTACTTTCCCTTTATGACAACGACAGACTCCGTAGACCTGTAGCCGGCAAAAAAAGAATTGACTGGAAGGATCTGGATGCACAGATAATTTCCAAACTAAACGAGATTGCCGGGAAAGGCGGACAAATAAGAATTGTCAGCAACACGATTCTCAGCCCGAGTACAAAGGCTGTCATTGAAATATTTAAAACAAAATATCCCACTACACAACATATTCAATACGACCAAAACTCCCAGTATGGAATGTTGAAAGCGAACGAAGAATCATTCGGCACGGCCATGATTCCCTCGTATGATTTCAGTAAAGCCAATACCATTGTAGGTATCGGCGCAGATTTTCTCTCCAGCTGGGGCGCTACAATCGCAAACACAAAGCACTACGCAAAGACACGCGAAGTGGGGGAGGACAAAAAAGAAATGTCCCGCCATTATCAGTTTGAATCAATACTCACCCTGACCGGAGCCAATGCAGACTACCGTACACCCATAAAACCTTCTCAGGAAGGGGCGCTTGTAGTCCAGTTGCATAATTTGATTGCATCGAAAGCAGGTAGGGCAACCGTTAGCGGCGGATTGGAAAACAATATCCTGGCAAAAGCTGCCGACGAACTCTGGCAGAATAGAGGTAAAGCACTGGTTGTAGCAGGTTCAAATGACAAAGCTATTCAGGTGCTGGTGAACGGCATCAACGACATGCTGAATAGCTATGGAACAACCATCCTTCCTCACCTGGCTGTAAATTACAGAATGGGTGATGATCAGGCCATGGCGACCTTCATGAGTGATGTCAAAGGGAATAAAATCGGAGCGGTTATATTTTACAATTGCAATCCCGTATACGATCACCCAATGGGCGCGGATCTGGGAGCTGCCCTGAAAAATATCTCTCTTTCCGTTTCCACGGGATTTAAAGAAGAGGAAACCGGTGCCCTTACCAACTACCTCGCACCCGATCGTCATTACCTTGAATCATGGAATGATGCTGAGCCCATACGAAATCATTTTAGTCTTGTACAACCTGCTATCACACCATTATTTAAGTCGCGGGCAGCACAGGAAAGCTTCCTGGTTTGGGCTGGTGAAGCAGAGACTGATTATTTTGAATTTGTTAAACAAAACTGGCAGAGCCGTTTCTATAAAGGTGGTGAATTTGAGTTCCAGACTTTCTGGGATAAATGTCTTTATGACGGTATCTACGAATTACCGGTGGAGACAATTGCTGTATCCTTCAATGGAAATACAAGTGCTGCGGCCAGTGCCATCGCCAGCAACTACAAGTCTGGTGGCGTTGAACTGGTGATATTTGAAAATGGAACCGTAGGAAACGGATCTCAGGCCAACAATCCTTTATTGCAGGAATTGCCCGATCCTATCACGAAAGCGGTGTGGGATAATTATGTTACCGTTGCGCCTAAAGACGCTGCCGAAATTTCTTTCGATGAAAGTCATACTAAAATGGCGAGCATCTCTGCCAATGGGAAAACCGTGAAGCTGCCAGTGATGATTCAACCGGGTCAGGCTCAGGGAACCATCGGTATTGCGATCGGTTATGGCCGCACGAAGGCAGGTAAGGTGGCAGATGGCATTGGGGCCAATGTGTATCCCATGGTTAGTATGGTAAACGGTTCATTGAACTTTGTGGCCACCGATGTAAAATTTGAAATACACAACGACGAAAATTATCAACTCGCGCAGACCCAGACCCACAACACATACATGGGTCGTCAGAGCGTGATCCAGGAAACGAACCTGGATAAATTCAATGACGGAACTTTTGCTAAAGAGAGATTCAGACCTGAGGTAAATACATGGAAGGAAAAGAGTCATAAGATCGATCCTGAAAAAATGACCCTCTGGAAGAACCATGAATATAAGAACCACCATTGGGGGATGTCCATCGATCTGAATACCTGCATCGGATGTGGCGCTTGTGTGGT
>JAYSOP010000337.1:0-1642 GCA_043722905.1 Chryseolinea sp. | reverse complement strand
TCCGATAATTCTTTCGTAAACCGCTCAGCCAACAAGCTTGAAAAAACCTGAATTTTTCGAAGGGGTTCCTGCAAATCGTGTGAAGCTATAAAGGCAAATTGATTGAGATTTTCGATCGAACGCTCGAGTTCCATATTTGTCTTCTTAAGGGACAACGTCCGTTCCTGTATTTGTTTTTCCAACTCTTCAGAAAAGATTTTCTGATCAACAGCCTCTGTTTTTAATTTCTCCTCCGTTTTTTTACTTAATGTGATGTCATCGATGGCTAGCAAAATCAATTTGTTATCCTTATCCCTTTCAATTGGCTGGGCATTAAAGCCTAAATACCGCTCGCCCAGATCGGCGAAAGTACAGGCGACCTCCCATTCCAGGTACTTGGATTTGTCGGTTTGTATTTTAAACAAATGTGAGCGCAGGCCTGGTATATCCCATTGGCCATTTTGTAATTCAAATAAAATTTTTCCGGCTGTTTCTTCTTCCGTTAATTTAAAAATTTTGTAAAAGGACTGATTGGCCGTGACTATTCGAAGGTCTTTATTCAGTATCAGCAGCGGCTCATGCAGTGTCGATACCACTGCCTCTGCGAATTGTCGTGATTGCATTAACTGTTCATTGCGATCATATAACTCCTGATTCACAATAATCAATTCCTCGTTGGTACTCTGTATTTCTTCTTTGGTAGTTTCAAGTTCCTCATTCAGGCTTTGCAATTCTTCACTGCCACTGAGCAATTCTTCATTCGCACTTTGTAGCTCCTCATTGGCAGCCTCCTGTTCTTCGGTAACAGTTCGCATATCCTCCCTGGTTTCCCCAAGATCCTTCTCTAACTGTGCGATACGAATGTCTTTAAGGTCTTTAACGTCTTTAACTGCTTCCGTCGAATTTGTGATACCATTTTTTGGCGAAACAATTTTTTCTTCATGAAACAGAATTAAGAAATACGGTTCAATAGTATTCCTCAATGGAATAATCTCAATCGCAACTGATCTCTTTCCTTTGTCAAAAAGGATCCCCTCCTTAGTAAATTGCTCGCTGCTCATTTTTGATTTATGCAAGGCCGTGCGCAACTCATTCGACAAATCCTGACGAGCCATTTTTATAATGTTCAGGGTGGCTTTCCCAGCAGGGGCCTCAAGGTAAGCACCTGTTGCCCCACGGAATTGCACAATATCCAATTGTTCGTTTACAATAGCCCCTACCGCGGAATACTTTAACAGGATAATATCATCAACGTTTTTTTCAAAATCATCTCCTTTCAGCTCGTTCCTGGAAAATGGGCCTGTACTTTCATTACTAAATACTATCTTTTTTGTTATCGCTGGATTCAAACTTCTTCCAACAACAGGTTTTTTAATAAAAACTTTTCCAAATTTGGAATGCATGAATAGATCGGAAGTACTGCCGATGTTTTCTGATTTCCCCAGCATCAAAAAACATTTATCATTCAGGGCATAATGAAATGTGGCAAACGCTTTTTTCTGCAAAAATGGTTGCATATAAATCAGCACATTCCGGCAACTGATCAGGTCTACTTTTGAAAAGGGTGGATTTTTCAGAAAATTATGGTGTGCAAACAGGCATAAATTCCGGATGGTTTTAGTGATCTGGTAATTTCCGCCAACCTTATAGAAATATTCTTTCA
>JAYSOP010000336.1:0-2940 GCA_043722905.1 Chryseolinea sp. | reverse complement strand
GAAAATTACCAATTCCAAATTTTGAAGAGGAAAAAAACGTGACTGTATCACCCATATTATTCAGTACAAAACCTTTACCAAAGGAGCCTTTTCCCCAGGCATTTAAAATTCGAAATCCTATTTTACTTTTGATTCCCGTGACCAGGTTTCCGCCTTCGGGAAAAAATGCAAGGGTATGAGAAGGTGGTCTTTTGTCAGGCTCTGAATCTGGTTTTACAAAAGGGTTTACAATAGTGAAATTCTGGTGAAAGAAAAACTCAGGACTGAAATTTTTCATCCAGTGAGTATAGACACGGAAAGAATAGTGGCCGGAACCTAAGGATGCCGGTAAAAAAAAGGAGCCATTTCCGGAACCGTGATTTAACTCAATCTTTGCCTGCATCACGGACAAATTTCCCTTGTCCATTATTTCGACATAAGCGACCTTACTGACATTGAGTGCTTTATGGAAACTGCCATCTACGGCATAAATTTTAAACCAGAGAGTCTCACCGGTCAGATAAAATGTTCGGTCCAGATGGGCGTATATTTTTTCCTGGAGTGCGCTCACCCGATAATCATCAAATCGGCGGATGAGGGTATCCAGTTGCTTTTCCTGAGCGAGTCCTGCTTGCAGTAATAAGCTAAATAAAATAAGAGCAAAAATTTTTTTCATTTTCAATCCCAGAAATCGGGTTTTACGGTGACGCCTCCCCAATCCCTGCAATCAACGCAAGATTTGGTGGCAGTCGTATATCCAATTACCGGTCCGCGAAGCGGATAAATGCCATCGACCAGCAAGGTGGAGCTTTGATAATTTCCTAAATCCGCCACTAAAATTGTATCCAATGCGCAAAATGGATTGCGGTAATTATAGGGTCCCATTTCGTCAGGAAGATCAGCTGGCGTAATAAATATTCGTTTCTCTTCCACGGTCCCACCGCTGAAGAATCCTATTACGGTTTGTTCAGGATTTGTTATGCTTTGCAGATTGCCGGATACTTCTGAGGGTAAGGGGTCAAACAATCCACCCAAACGCTCCGTACTTTTCTGTAAGTTTAACCAGTAAGTATACTCTTCGAGGCTGAGGGTTTGTTGCTGAACCAGTATGCTGTATTTGCGTGATAGTTGTTTTGCCCCATCGGGAATAACGGTTAAGGGGAAGCGGCTAACAACAGATTCTTTCAAACGTTCAGTAGAACCTATCAAAATGTTTGTGGACGGCGTAGTTTTCCAACAGGTATAAATGGATTGCAAAGAGGGTCTGTAGTCTACCACACCGACGCTTGTAAACATGTATATCGAAGTGAAATCTGAATGATACTCGTAAGTCTCAATATATTTCCAGCGGTAATACTTTGATTGGCCGGTAAGATCATGGGTGCTTACTGAAAGTTCAAGCCCGTCTCTTGTGTTACGGTAACTAATCGAATCAATTCCGGAAGTTTGCTGTAAAGAGATAAAGCCAGAGGCGTATTGTCTGTCATTGTTTGTTGTTATTAATAACCGATATTGTGTTTCAAAATTAACATTTGTAACAATACCAGAATACATTCCGTTGCCGGATTCCGAGAGCTGGTATTTCAATCCATTTTTATCTTCAATTGATAATTTTGCGCCTGATTCCGCGGGAGGGGTTTGATCGCTTGCAACTGGCTGGGTACGCGTCAGGGTAACTGAAGCAACGCCATTGGAGGCGTTAATAAAGCCGTCAACGACAAGGAAGCGCACGTCTTCATCATTAACCGGAGGGTCATAAGGCTCCACACAAGCGCCTGTGAAAAGTATAGCGAGCATTACCAAAAATTTCCTATGCAAGAAGGTCATACTGCTAAAATTTGAAATTATAGGTAATGGTAGGTATGGGTTGGGCGAAAATTGAAAGCTTATATCCGGCAATTTTTCCATTCTCACTGACAAAGTAGATCGAGTATGGGTTGGCCCGGCCTAAGAGATTATACACTGCCAAAGTCCAAGAGCTATGGGCAAGTTTTCTGATTTTATGGTTTCCTTCCATGTTTAAAGAAATGTCTGTACGGCAATAATCAGGTATTCTGTATTGGTTCCTATCAGAATAATAGATCCGGGTGGTTCCGTCGACCTGGTAGCGGGCGATGGGTAATGTAATAGGGCGGCCAGTACTATAAATTAAATTCAGTGAAAAATTAACGCGCCTGTTAAATTTGTAATTCCCAATAAAATTCACAGCGTGTGGTTTATCATAATTACTTGCATAATATTCACCTCCGTTCACGGTTTCATCTGAAAAATTACCTTCTGTTTTTATGAATGACCTTGAGTAAGTGTAGCTTACCCATCCATTGACTTTGCCGGAAAGTTTTTTCACCATAAATTCCATTCCATAGGCTTTTCCGCGGGCGTTTACAATATCCGTTTCGAGATGCGGATTGAGCAATAAGACCGCGCCATTTTTATAATCCGCCATACTTTCAATGTTCTTATAATAAGTTTCAAACGAGGTCTCAATGGAGTTTCCTTTCAGATACTGATAAAATCCGAATGAAATCTGGTCTCCAACCTGGGGTTTTATGTATCTATCGCTAAGTTTCCAGATGTCGGTAGGATTTATGGCGGTAGTATTCGACAACATCTGAATATATTGTCGCATTCTGTTATAGCTGATTTTTATAGACGAAATTTTGGAAATGACATAACGCAGAGAAATGCGAGGTTCCGGCCCGTGGTATGTTGAAATAGATTTTCCTGATGAATACTGGAGAGTATCCACAATATTGGCAACCTGACGCGGAAGATCGGGAGCGTACTGAAAAACGTTTTTTGGAGCGAGAAAATGATATAAAGAATATCGCACACCGACATATAAGGAAAGCTTTTGATTTACTTCGTAGTTTTCACTTATATACAGAGCGCTTTCCACGCCTCGCTCCCCTTCCAGCTTTTCCGCCTGCATCAGAGATTGGTTGCCAAGCGGCCCGATCT
>JAYSOP010000335.1:0-2511 GCA_043722905.1 Chryseolinea sp. | reverse complement strand
CTGTCGAAAAATTCAAGACGCGTGATGCCAGGCAATTCGCCATTGAAAAATTGCGTAATGCAAAAGTAATACAATAAATATTTCAGGCTATTGGCTGATGCCTATGTTGATGGCGAAAATCCGGTGCGTGAATACAGCGGAGACAAGAACAATATTTGAAATGATACGACGTAACGAATTCTTCCATAAGTATATCTACTTATAAAACCGTATTCAGAATACAATTTAAAACGCTTCATGATATACAGATGCGGGTTTAAGATTCGCTAACCCAATTGTTACATGCGTACGAGCCATGAGAATATTATCAATGTCTCCTTTCACAACTTGATGCTCTCTAAGCAATTCTGCGAGCACATTCTGATCCACAAGACAAACATGATTAAGCTCTGCATGATAGCGAGCAGTATCATTAAAATACTGATTCGTTACGGCGACTTTTGAAAACACAATACCAGGATGCTCAAATTTATATTTCGCCTCCCCGGTGACTACTTCTTTAATTGCATCCCAACTCAAACGAGCGCCATCCTGTTTTGAACTCTTGCACTGGACTAATTCTCCTACATTCACTGTTTTTGCCAATACATCAACACCACCATCTCCTGGCCCTCCAACAATTGACACTGATCTAAATCCTTTTCTTGACCATAGAACAGCGACGAGTGCCTCAAACTCTGCTGGCGACAACTTAACTACATTATCGATAGTAATACGCTCATCAAAAATACGATCATCAATTTGCACAACATCAGTAAAATCTGACGGACTCAAGTCACCACAACCATTGAGCATATCTTGAGATAGTGATCGTTTGCGTTCAAGGAGCTTATCTAACTTCACATCAAAAGTTGTAAAGTCATCAGCACAGACAACTGGGTAATACACAAATACAGGTTTTGTTTGTCCGATTCGATAAGCTCGATCTGTAGCCTGGTCTTCCTTTGCTGGATTCCAGGTTCTAGAGAAGTGAATAACGTGGTTGGCTGCCTGGATGTTAACACCGAATCCCACTGCAATTGGAGACAGTATGATGACGCAAAAACCGCTTTGCGCCTGAAAGCGTTTAATACGTTTCTGTCTACTATCTGCCGCAGATGCAGCAGCCTCAGTATCACCATTTATAATATCCGGACGAAACTGAAATTCGTTTTCAATGTAATGCGACAGCAGTAGTTGTGTGTCACGGAATTCACAAAAAACAATAACTTTATCGCCTTTTATTTTAATGCTGTGTAACGTTCTAATAAGCCAGTCTATCTTTGGGTTCTTCTTTCGATAACTCACAAGCGGTTCTATCGTAGAAAACCGCACTTCCCGATCGGGGGCAATGCAAATACGACGAAGATATTGAAGTAACCCTAGATGATTTTTAAATGGACTGACGCTATTGGGTTCACGTCTTAACTTGAATTGCTCAAGAGCCTGACCATAAAGCATCCGCTGGTGGTTCGAGATTCGTAGCTTGCGGGGTTCTTCCATAATAATCTTTTCTGGTAAATCCTTCGCCACCTCTAGTTTTGTTCGCCGCAATATTTGAGGATCAATCAAGGCCTTGAGTTGATTTAAACGGTCGAGTTGCTCTTCTGTTTCACATTCGATAGGTCGACGATAGGTTGCGCCGAATTCATTGAGGGCACCTAAAAGACCTGGCTGCACGAAATCAAACAAGCACCATAGATCTGCCAAAGAATTCTCGACGGGTGTTCCCGTACATGCAACACGAAAACCTACGTTCTGTTTCTTAGCGGCCCTTGTCACCATGGCAGCAGGATTTTTTATTTTCTGCGCTTCGTCACAAATCATTATCGACCAGTGCACTACCGCCAGCGAGAACTCTAAGTCACGCAACGTTTCATATGTCGTTAATACAACTTTGGCATCGCCTATCCAATTTGGTTTAAGAAAATGCGCTATACCTTGTTCAATCAGTTCATCTTCAATAGTGTGGCGCGGTGCTCGTAGTGCATGTAACGTAGCCCCATACAAAGTTAAAATACTTGGCCGATTGTCATCAAAGAATCTTTCTGCCTCTTCTTTCCAATTCTCAAGTAACGACACTGGTGCGACCACCAAAACCGGGCCAAGATTCAGCTTATCTTCCGTAGCACGACATATCATCGTCAAAAGCTGTAATGTTTTACCAAGGCCCATGTCATCTGCTAACACCGCACCTCGACACTGATCAGGAGACTTATCAAAAAGATTTTGTAACCATGCCACACCAGCAAGCTGGTGATCCTTCAGCTCAACAAAAGATCTCAAACATTTTGGTAGCCGTGGCGGTGTATTCAAGTCAAGCCGCAATTCCTTCGCTCTCTCTTCCGCAAACTCAGGATGCGCAATATTCGCACGAATTAATAATTCATTACGTTTTTGCGTCTCAGTTCCTCTTTTTGTTTTGCATTTAGTATCTGGTTGTTTTGCATCATGATCTCCACTAAAGTGCGGCTCTAGCTTTCTAATGATAGCTTTGGCCGCTGTTATAGGTACCGCATTTGGATGCCCAGG
>JAYSOP010000334.1:0-4355 GCA_043722905.1 Chryseolinea sp. | reverse complement strand
GGATAAGGACTTGTCAGGTCGATTTCTCCGGAGTCGGCCATTTCGTGAATGATTTTGTTAAAGATCAGGTTGACCCGGTGATCAGTTTTGAATCCCAGTTTTATGGTGACAAAAAAACATCGCTTCGGAATAATCGTATCCACAATATACTTACTGGTGAAAGGACTATCCACGGTATCCACATGAACGAACCAATATACATCCGCGCGTTTAGGGCGTTTCTTAAATAACGAGTAAATAATGTTGGAATCGATATAACGTTTACTGTCAGCCATGGCTAAATAGACCAGATTGGATGCTTCTTTCGGAACCATTTCATCCGACTGAAGATCCTGTATCATACCTACATAATGTTTTAAGTCAACAAATTCGGTGTGACGCTGGCGTAGCTTTCTTGCGCGCAGCAGGATATACATCATGATGAAAAAGAATCCCGCAATGCTGAAGGTAAACCAGCCACCATGCGAGAACTTGCTCAGATTTGACACCAGAAAGGCCCCCTCAATGGAGAAAAGGAGAACGCCTAGCAAAATGGCCCGAAAGGTTGATTTTCGTGAGGCCGCAAAATAATACACCAGTAACGCAGTCGTCATCAGCATATTAAAAGTTATGGCGAGACCATAGGCCCCTTGCATGCGCAGCGATTCTTCGAAAATAAACACCACGAGTATACACCCTACCATCAAGATCCAATTGATGGCAGATATGTAGATCTGACCTTTGACCTGACTTGGATAGCTGACTTTGGTAGAAGGCCACAATTTCAATTTCATCGCCTCATTCACCAATGTAAAGGTCCCGGAAATTAACGACTGACTGGCGATAATGGTCGCCACCGTGGCCAGAATAATTCCAAAAATCAGGAAACCTTCGTACTGTGGCATGATCTCAAAAAATGGAATTTTCCCGTCCAGTTTGTGACCTTGATGTTCAAGCAACCATGCGCCTTGTCCAAAATAGCTGAGCAGTAAAGATATTTTTACAAAACCCCAACCCACCCGGATATTGCTTTTCCCAACATGACCAAGGTCGGAATACAATGCTTCTGCTCCGGTGGTACAGAGAAAAACAGCGCCCAGAATCCAGAAACCGCCGGGGTACCGGACCAACAGGTTGAACGCATAAACCGGATTGATGGCCTTTAATATTTCCGGTTTAAGAATGAGGTGAGTGAAACCTATCACGGCAATAAAAGTGAACCAGATAAACATCACTGGCCCAAAAGTTCTACCGACAACCCCACTGCCAAATTGTTGAAAGACAAAGAGCCCTACCAGAATGATGATCACAATCGTGATAATCGTATTGGTGGATATACTCGCATCCAGCGCGCGCAATCCTTCTATAGCCGAAGTTACGCTGATTGCAGGAGTGATAAATCCATCGGAAATCAGTGTCGCACATCCTATTATAGCCGGAAAAATAACCCATCTTGACTTGTACCTTCGCACCAGAGCATACAAAGCAAAAATCCCCCCTTCACCTTTGTTATCCGCATTGAGAGCCAGGTAAACATATTTGAAAGAGGTGATGACAGAGAGCGTCCAGAATACACACGATAATCCGCCGAGGATCAGATCTTCCGTAATTTCATGGTCGCCCACGATAAAGCGGAAAGTGTATATGGGTGATGTACCTATATCGCCATAAATAATACCGAGGGCTATGAGTACCCCGGCCGATGACAATCTCGTCTGATATTTACTGGATTCGGCCATTGTTACTGGATCCCGTCTTTCGGACGGGCGATAATAAGCCGGTTGCTCTTGTCATAGGAGAAATAACTCACGAGCCAATTGATAAAAACAAATATCTTATTGCGAAATCCGATCAGTGAAAGCAGGTGCACAAACATCCATACAAACCAGGCAAAAAATCCCTGAAACCTGAATGATTTCATGTCAACAACTGCTTTATTCCTCCCGATCGTAGCCATAGAGCCTTTGTCTTTATACTGGAAAGGCTTCAGAGGTGTATGCTGAATTAACCGATTTATATTCTCGGCCAGCAGTTCGCCCTGCTGCATCGCCGGAGGAGCCATCATAGGATGTCCATTCGGAAACTTCGGGTCACCTTCCATTAATGCCACATCACCAATAGCGAAAATATTGTCGTATCCCTTCACCCGGTTAAAGGCATCCACCTTCAGCCTGGTTGACCGGCCGAGGGTTTCGGCAGACAACCCCCCTACAGCATTTCCTTTTACCCCGGCTGCCCATATTAACGTCTTGCTGATCAGTTTTTTTCCTGTGTTAAAGACAACCTCGTAACCATCATAGGACTTAACAGCAGCATTTAAATGTACATGCACTCCCATCTTCTCCAGATACCCGAGCGCTTTTTTCCCGGCTATTTCCGACATCCCATTTAACAATCTGGGGGTCGCTTCAACCAAATGTATATCCATGTTATCAACTTCCAGTTCGGGATAATCTTTCGGAAAAACATGAAGCTTAAGTTCAGCCATGGCCCCGGCCAATTCAACACCGGTAGGTCCCCCGCCTACTATAACAAAGTCCATGTAACTATTCATGACCTCTATATCATCGACCAGAAGTGCATTCTCAAAATTTTTGATGATGATGTTTCGCAATTTGATGGCATCAATGATCGTCTTCATCGGGTGAGAATTCTTCTCGACATCTGCCAAGCCGTAAAAGTTTGTCTCCGCGCCAGTGGCGACCACGAGGTAGTCATACTTAACACTGCCTATGGAAGTTTCAATACAATTGATTTCTGGCCGTATCAGGTTAACTTCTCCAAGCCTGAAATAAAAATCGTTTACATTGGCAAAACGCTTCCTGAAGGGAAACACAATGGAACTGGTCTCAAGGGCTGAAGTGGCAACCTGATAGAGGAGAGGCTGAAAGGTATGATGGTTATATTTATCAAAAAGAACCGTTTGTATCCTTGAATTGGTTAACCCTTTGGCTACCTGAAGACCCCCGAAACCTCCCCCAATTATAATGACCCGGGGCTTGCCCAGGTCGGCGATGCGCGTTTGCGCTGTTAGTAATTTGGGCATGGTGAATTCTGGTAGCTGCGATTTCTTAAGCGAGGCAAATTTAGGTGCCTTTTATGAACGACAAAAAGAAAGTACCATAATGTTCAATTTGGTAGATTTCGCAGATTAGCGTCATTTCTGGTAGATAAACCTCAGTATATAAATATTTTAACCAAACTCTCCCAGGCGGCCGAAATTCATCCTATTTTTGCTGTTAATAACCAAAAACCCACTGTTATGTCCTCAAAGTTCCTGTTTCTTCTGATCTTTCCTCTTTTCCTGATGGGCTGCGAAAATAAGGATAAAGAATCCTTACAAGGGAAAATAGATTCACTACGGGTCGAACTGGAGAAAAGCCATCTGGCATCTGAGTCCTTATCTGAAATCGGTACGCTCCTGGACTCCATTGATGCCAGCCGTCAATTATTAAGGGTAAACCTGGAACAGGGCACTACCTTTGAAGATTATAACGCCCGGTTGCGGGATCTGAACAGCTATATTAAAAACACAGAGGAGAAGATTAACAAGCTGGAGCAATCCTTAAGGTCATCAAAGGCCAATGGAGAGGCTTTTTCAAAAGCCCTGAAAAAACTGAAGGCTGATTTGGCAAATAAAGAAAAAGAGATGGCGCTCTTGAATGAACGAGTGGAAAAGTATCGCAATGAAAATGAAAATCTTATTCATACCGTTGGTTTACAGGATGCGGAAATCGCCGACAAACAATCGATGATTGAAAACAAGTCTCAGGAACTTGCCTTGATTGAAGCGCGGGTGCAGGAACTGATGATTCAATCCAAAATAAGTGAAGCAGATGCCTACTTTACACGGGCTCAGGCCGTTGAAACCGCAGCGAAGCGCACCAAACTAGCTCCGCGAAAGAAGAAAGAAACCATGCGTGAAGCCATTGAATTGTATAAAAAAGCCTTGTCTCTGGGAAAAACTGAAGCTGGTGCGAGAATCACCGAACTTGAAAGCAGACTTTAGGCATCGCTGAAGTTTTAATTACTTTTAGGCTGTTTATAGACAGCCTTTTTTAATGCTATGGTATTCGACATTTTTCTGACCATTTTTCTTGTTCTTTTAAATGGGTTTTTTGTAGCGGCTGAATTTGCAATCGTAAAGGTACGGTCTTCCCAAATCGATATTAAGGCCAAGGAAGGTCACCGCATGGCCTCGCTTTCCAAACACATCATTGCTAATCTTGATTCCTATCTGTCGGCAACCCAGTTGGGTATTACCATTGCCAGTCTTGGACTGGGCTGGATAGGAGAAGAGGTGGTTTCTGAATTAGTCCTTAACCTGTTTACTTTTCTCGGCATCACACTAAACCCTGATTCCGCCCATAGAATTG
>JAYSOP010000333.1:0-3014 GCA_043722905.1 Chryseolinea sp. | reverse complement strand
TTATGGGGCGAGATAGAAGTCACCTCAACATATGCTGGCAACAGATTAAAATCAACCGGTGTCAGTGCAGTTCCTTTCATTCGAAAGAAAAAGATTCCTTCCTGAGTGCCAACCCACAAAAGTCCACCCTTAGCATAAACAAGATTTATAACCTGATCCCTCAGTATATCAGGAAGAAAAAAGGAAATGCCAGCGCTTTTTCGATCGATTAGAATGATGCCTTTTGACTGGGTGGCAAGCCAAATATTCTGGTTTTCGTCTTCCGTGATGCTCACGATCCTCGTGTTAAGCGTATCTGGCAGGAGTGAACGGAATTCCATTCCATCAAAGGCACTTATACCGCCCTGATTATGGCCAAAAAGCAAGCCTCCCGAAGTGGTACGGAAAACCGCCGTAACAAAATCACCACTTAAGCCATCCTTCACGGTAAAATTCTTTATTTCAAACCCATCATAACGGGAAAGTCCAGTGCCTGTCCCCGCCCATAAAAACCCTCTGTCGTCCTGGATCAGTCCATAAACAAAATTTTGGGCTAATCCCTCATCTTCGGTTAATCGTTGATAGGAGTATTTTCTGGCCTGACCCAATAATTCACTACTCTGGCTTACCCAGCAAGCGATTAAAAAGTAAATCAGAAATTTCAACTTCATTTCTGGACTTATTTGGTAGTTACTTTAAGATTGTATTTATACTTCGGAGGGCCACCGATAGGTAAAGCAAAAAATGGCACAGCTTCATTATACTGATTCGTAATATAAAGGGTCATCGTATTCTCCTGGGAACTTACTTTTTGTATTTGAATATCCATTGTCAGATTTTTTTCTTTCTCCGTAATCGGATGTGTGCTCTTAGCCCAAACATTATCACCGGAGGCCTTCGCTTTCTCACGGTTCTTAACAACAGTATAGACCAGAATCTCCCCATCGCTGTCAAAATCAAAATTATGTTGTGTGATGGAGACCACAGAATTTTCAATAAATGGGTAGATATGTGCCAGCGTTTGCGCTTTGTGTAATTTAAAAGTGTAATTGTAAGCGAATGCATTTGCCCCTTCAATACTTTTATTGCGCACTGATTCCTCGCTTAGGAAAAACCGATAATGGTTGCCGTCATTTCCCTTTAATCCCTCGACCACAACCTTCAACAAATACCCATTGAAAGACGGAACCTCTTCGCCTTCCAATGGATTAAACGGCCCCATCGTATGCCATTCAGAATCAAATTGGACCTCATTTCCAAAAACCTGAGAAGCCAACAAATTACCGGTCTTAAAATTCGACGACAGTGTTATCTCGCGGGCCTCTTTACTAGAAAATGCCCCTTTTCCGCCATAGGCAGAAAAACGGGTGAATGTACTGGCCGTGCCCACCAGTTCATCATGTTTATTTCCTGTTTCAGGATCGAAAATCCTCAAATACACCGGTTCTTTATGAGAATATGGTATCACGAAGAAAATTACCTGAACGTGATCGTCATCGCCGGTATCCGGCGGAGCTTCCTTGCCGAAGGTTACCAGGTAATCGATACTTTCGCTCTCATTTGGTACACGTTGTGCCATAGCATAACAGAATGTGTGCACAATGAGAATGGTCGAAATAAATATTTTAATGCTCATAATTTGACGCTGTAATCTTGAATTCTACCTTGTTATTAAGCGCGCTATCCTCCCAATTACAATCGGGAATCGCAGAACACGTATTAATCAACGACTTGTTGTTGTCGGGTGAAGCAATGGAGATCCTTTCCTCCCTTATTCCGTTTTTTATAAGGGCCTCTTTGACAATGCTCGCTTTTTGTATAGACGCCTGCATCCCCTTCTCTATCCGGCTGCCAGTATGAATATATGATCCGATCTCTATTTTAAAGGAAGGATTCAGGTGAAGAAGCTCAGCAGTTTCATTAAGTCCATCATCCTGCATGGATGGTGCAGCCTCTCCATCGTGAAATGCTACCGCTTTGAAAAAATTCAGTGGGTGAAGGAGAAATGAAGAAAGCGTATCCTTTAATGCGCCGTACAAATCATTTCCTGCCAATCCTGTTGTATTGAATTTTTTTCGTTGGGTAAAAGAATTTCCGGAGAATAAAAGAACGTCATATACCTGATTTTCCTTCATCTCGACTTGGCTCATCAAAAAGTTTATCGGGTGGATAGTAGACAGCTTGTTATCACTTTGCGATATAAGCTGGCAAAAAACATCACTTTTTAAAAACGGACCAGAAGATGCACTCTCTTTTGATAATTCAAAAAACCTTACAATCGGTGTTGTCCAGATATCTGAATCCTTCATCGTGATTTCAGTAGTCGCGCATGCGGTAATTAATCCCGTTAATTCCGTATTTTTTTCAATTCCCATTTCAATCACATAAACACCGGATGCATGAAAAGGATGAACGACTTTTTTTCCTTCATAATACTTACCATCAATGCGCCAGTACACGTGATCAGGCTCTAATAACTCAGAATGATTATAGTGGCAACTAAATTCCAAAAATGAAGGAGGCAGACCTTCTTTTCTTGTTTGGATTGAGAATTGTATTTCAGGATATAAATCCACGGTGGATGATAATTCATTTCGTATTACAGTGTTGGTCTCAGCATCAATTAAATCCATGGAAATCTGGTAGCTTCCAAATTCTTCATAGCAGTGCTCGACCTTATCTCCTGGCTTCCTGCTTCCATCGCCAAGACTCCACGAGTAGATGTAATCTTTGGTACTATCATTTTCTATGGAAGATTCAGAACTCAAGTCAAGTTCAAGACATTTCCATCCGCCAAGAGATGTTGCACAATCTGAGACTGAATTAAAAAATTCCAACGATGCAGGGCTCTTCTGGGCAATTGCCCCTTGTGAAATAAATAGAAACAATATCGTCCATCTTAGTGGCATCATTTGCTGCTCGTTTTTTCCCTCAGAATCAAATCAAACTCAATCGTTCGATTCATCTGATGCATTAATTCACCGCAATCAGACAGGTCTCCACAATCATTCAAAAGCTGGCCTTCGCCGACAAAT
>JAYSOP010000332.1:0-4923 GCA_043722905.1 Chryseolinea sp. | reverse complement strand
AATCCGCCTCCGATCACCTTTCCCAAAGTTGTCATATCGGGAATAATATTATACAATTCCTGCGCTCCACCTCGGGCTAACCTGAAACCGGTCATCACTTCGTCAAAAATTAAAATGATCCCGTGTCGGGTACACAATTCCCTCAGGCCCTTTAGATATTCAGGTTGTGGAGGAACACATCCCATATTTCCGACCACTGGTTCGAGGATAACAGCAGCAATATTGTCCCGATTTTGAGTAATCAGATCGGCCACCGCCTGTAGATTATTAAAGGGCGCCGTTAAGGTATCCATTGCCGTGCCCCTGGTAACGCCCGGGCTATCTGGCGTTCCAAAAGTCATTACACCGCTGCCCGCCGAAATTAAAAATGAATCGCCATGACCATGGTAACAGCCCTCCATTTTAATAATTTTATCACGCCCGGTGAATCCGCGTGCCACACGAATAGCAGACATGGTGGCTTCCGTTCCGGAGTTTACCATGCGCACTTTTTCAATGGATGGGATCATGGAACAGATCAGCTCAGCCATCTCTACTTCCCTTGCTGTCGGGGCACCGAAAGAGGGGGATGATGATAAGGCTTCCCGCACGGCTTCTTCTACGAGAGGATGCGCATGCCCGAGGATCATGGGACCCCAGGAATTAATTAAATCCACGAATTCATTCCCATCCTCATCATACAGGAAAGGCCCCCTGGCACTTTTAATAAATATCGGATTTCCCCCCACGGCACGAAATGCCCTTACGGGTGAATTGACACCCCCGGGAATAAATTGCTTCGCCTTTTCGAATAAGGTTTTGCTGCGCGAGATATTCATCACACTATCTTTTCTCCACCAGTTGCATTACCCCGCCTTTGAACTTAATAAAAGGCACCAGCTGGTTGTCACGACTATTTTGATATTGATATCCCTGCGTTAGGTAGCCGGGTAATGTTTCCGCTTTGGTTAAACCATCCTGAAAATATACACCATTGGTTTTTAACTGATTTCCAAAAAAAAGCATGAGTTCAAAACCAAGTTGTGAAATGTTCGAGGGTACCCGCCCGTATTTCGAAAAATATTTTTGCATGAAATTCTGCCGGACGCGACTGACTGGCAATACAAAGTTGGGTGCGGTAAAAGTGACACCCAGGGTTTGATACTTTTCAAAAGCCACCGCGGTGTCATCAATCCAGTTTTCAGATCCCAATACGAGGATTGAATCCTTCCGTGTTTCCACGCTGCTGATAACTTTTGTGTAAATCAACGGATCGTCGGTTGCCACGAAAATGCTCGCGATACTATCCTTCTTTAAAGTAAATTGTGAGGGATATTTAAATTCATCAAACTCAGTTGGCGTAGCGAGGATCTTAATGATGTTGCCGGCATCCTTATTATCAACTTGCTGGTTAACCGCAATGCGCATCCCTAGCTCATTCGCTTTTTCAGAAAAATTGGCCGCTAATACTGAATCTTTTTTTGAATTCCCGTAAAAAACCATGCATACATTTTTACGGGAATGAGCAGCAGCATATTCAGCAGCTTTCCTGCCAAGCGTTTCAGATGAGGGTTGAAATAAATATGCGTAAGGATTTTCACCTATCAGTTCTAAATTATTAGATAAGGGATTGACAACATTGACCTGCTGTTGCAATGAAAATTCCTGAACAATCTTATTTTCATTGGGATAAAGAGGGCCAATAATAAGGTCCGTGTTTTTGAGCTCGTCGGTAGCCAGAATTCGGTTCAGGTATTCAATCCCTTTGTCGGTGTCATACGCGCGGAGGCTGACCTTTACATTTTGTTTATTCAGAGTATCCACTGCCAGCCTGATTCCTTCATAAAAATCAAGAACGATCTGGTTTCTTTTTTTACCAGGACTTGCATCCAGCGTTTCAAGCATGAAGGGCAACAAGATAGATACAGCGTACCGATCTTTGTGAAAAGTTTTCGGAGCTTCGGGAATGAAGTCCGTTCGCTCGAGTTTGAACGCATCAATGAGCGCTTCAAGCTCCTTCCTGGCTTCTTCATCCGACAGATTTTTAGATAGAACACGAGCCAGACCCCTTCCCACCACTTCATCTTTTGGAAATTCCTCGTGCATCATCCTTAAAGTCTCCGCGTCTGACACGGTAGCCACATGGAAGGCTTTAATCCCTTCAATGTCTTTGGATAACTTTTTATCGGTTATAGCATTAAGGTTTCTAATTCCCTGGAAATAATCGTTGTTGTCCAGATAAATTTTTGCCAGCCAAAGGTTAACCTCATCCATTTTATCCCACTTAGGACTTACTGTTCTCAGTTGTACCAGCATGTCTTTCGCTACTGCTTTGTACCCTTGCTTATAGGCGGAAAGTGCATAGTAGAAAGAGGCATAAGTGGAGTAGGGATTCTTTGCGTCGTAAGTGATCATGGGTTTAAAACTTTCCATGGAGAGGTTATACTTCGCCTGCCTGAAAAATTCCTTTGCATTCTGGTATTGTTTTGGGTAATCGACCTGTCCCCAGGCGATCAGATTAAAAAAGACCGGAAAAATAAAAACACTCCATTTTTTCATGATACGAATTGGTTTCCTGATAATCCTTAATAATTATTCCCATTCTATGGTAGCAGGTGGTTTTGAACTGATGTCATAAACTACCCGGTTAACACCCTTCACTTTATTGATGATCTCACTGGAAATCCCGGCAAGGAATTCATACGGTAGATGAGCCCAGTCGGCAGTCATGCCATCCGTGCTTGTGACGGCGCGCAAACTCACCACACGCTCATAGGTGCGTTCATCGCCCATGACGCCCACGGATTGCAGAGGCGTTAGTATTGCCCCTGCCTGCCAGACTTTATCGTAAAGGCCATGGTGCTTCAGCCCGCTAATAAAAATATTATCTACCTCCTGGAGGATACTTACTTTTTCCGCAGTGATCTCACCGAGTATGCGGATCCCTAACCCTGGACCCGGGAAGGGATGTCTGCCCAATATAGCGGGATCTATGCTCAGCGTTTTTCCTACTATCCGAACCTCATCTTTGAATAAAGTATTCAGGGGCTCCACCACTTTCAATTTCATTTTATCGGGTAAACCACCCACATTATGATGTGACTTAATGGTGGCGGACGGGCCTTTAACGGAAACGGATTCAATTACATCAGGATAAATAGTACCCTGACCTAACCACTGAACGTCTTTGATTTTGTGCGCTTCCACATCGAACACCTCTATAAATGTTTTTCCAATCGCTTTTCTTTTCGCTTCAGGTTCACTGAGACCGAGCAAGGCTTTGTAAAAAGCGTCCTTCGCATTAATGCCCCTTACATTCAATCCCATGTGTTTATAAGAGTCAAGCACTTGCTCATATTCATCTTTTCGCAACAAACCATTATCCACAAAAATACAATGGAGATTTTTACCTATCGTTCGATGAATCAATGTTGCCGCTACCGTTGAATCGACCCCGCCAGACAGTGCCATGACAACTTTGTCATTCCCTAACTTCCTGGTAAGTTCGGCGATGGATGATTCTACAAACTGATCGGGTGTCCAGTCTTGTGCACACCTGCAAATGTGGACCACAAAATTTCGAAGAAGATTTTTCCCCTCGGTGGTGTGCGTGACCTCAGGATGAAATTGGATTCCATAAATTTCCTTCCCTTTTAATCGAAAAGCCGCCACAGGTACGGTTGAAGTGCTGGCGATCACTTCAAAGTCAGCGGGTACTGAGGCTATTGAATCACTATGCGACATCCATACCTGGGTGTCCAGGGGAATTTCTTTCAACAGGCTATTGTGATGGTCTACTGTTGCCAGCCGCGCCCTACCAAATTCCCGGATATGGGACGGAAGTACGTTACCCCCCATTTTATGGGCCATTAACTGCGCTCCATAGCACACGCCTAAAACAGGGATGCTCTTAAATGAATTAAAATCGACATCCGGTGATCCATTGTCTCTGACAGAGCATGGACTACCTGATAAAATAACCCCTTTAATATCTTCCTCTATGGGGGGTATTTTGTTAAACGGATGAATTTCACAATAGACATTCAATTCCCTTACCCTACGAGCTATCAGTTGCGTGTATTGGGAACCAAAATCCAGGATGAGAATCTTTTGAGGCATGCTGCAAAGATAACAGAAGGCGGGAATTGGGCATTAGTAATTGATGATTGATCTTGGGGTAGGCCATATCATTTGCATCGCAGGAGGCCTATGATGTCTCCCTACCGCACACCGCCTTTTATCAGCATCTGGCCAAGATCCGATCTAAAAAGTCATCACCATGAACCCTATTTGAAACCCAAGTCCCGAAAAATTATTGTAATTGAACTTTTCGCTCTTGTTGGTCGAGTAATCGTAATGGATCGCTGCCATTATGCCAAGAGATCCCCGTTCGGTAAACCGGTATAAAATCCCCGCTTCCGGCCGGGCGAGAAATCCCCATGATCGTTCAGAATCATCGTAGATGTTATAATACAACACATACTCGTTTGTATTGGCGCCTACACCGAGACCGGCATACGGAAAAAAACGCTCCTCTTCGGGATCTTTAAAATAGTATTGACCGCTGACCACTGCCGAATAGGAATATACATACCGAAAGTAATCGGTTGTAATAGCGCCTGTCGGATTTTCAATGGTTGACGTCGGCACATATTGATCAAAATTAGACCACCCAACATCCAGACCCGCGGAAAAATTAGGATTTATGAATCCTCTGTATCCGATCTTCCCTCCGGCCGCACTAATGTCTTCAATCCATTTCGTGTTAGACAATGGCTTGTTCACATCCAGGTTGACAAACATATATTTTTCCTGACCCCTCAATACGAGGGATGAAAGAAAAAATAGCAAGAACATTATTCTGGATATCATTATTTCCCGATATAAGGTGACTGAATAAAAGCCTGATTAATAGCATCCGTTGATTGAGCACTTCGGTCAATA
>JAYSOP010000331.1:0-2656 GCA_043722905.1 Chryseolinea sp. | reverse complement strand
TATTGATGGAGGCTGGTGAAAATCGGTAATCTTCCCAATACCGAACACTTCTCTTCATCAACGAACATTATCATTTGCGAAATCAGCTTAAAACGCTCCCGAAAGGTGTTGGTATAGTTTTGGCAATACCCTGCGAAACTTAAAGTATGTTCAAGTACTCCCTCCTCTTATTCGTTCGAAACCTCAGACGGCAAAAAGTATTTTCATTTATAAATCTACTCGGCCTCACGGTTAGCATCATCAGCACAATACTGATTTATATATACGTGCAGCACGAGTTCAGCTACGATCGCTTTCATAATGATGTAGATAGAATCTATCGGGTTAACCAAACATTTATTTGGGGAGAAAACAGCGACAACCAATTTGCCTCTACTGGTCCGGGGGTTGCCTATGCGATCAAAGAAGAATTGCCTGAAGTCGAGCTGATGACCAGCATCCATACTCCGGGAAATTTTATTGTTTCTTATACGAGCCCTACCAACGAAGTAATTTCCTTTGAAGAGACCCGGATTCTCGCAGCAGATTCCAATTTTTTCAGCATGTTCAATTTCCCGCTCATCAAGGGAGATGCCGCATCAGTATTCAAGCAGGTTAATACATTGGTGATGACACAATCTACCGCTAAAAAATATTTTGGTGATGCTGATCCGATTGGTAAGCTGGTTAGCTTGGGTGGATTAGCAGGAGGCAATCAACAGACATACGAAGTTACGGGTGTGGTGGAAGATACCCCCGACAATTCCTACATCGAATTCGATGTACTTCTTTCTATGAAGGGATTTCCCATCGAACGATTTTACTGGAGTTGGATATGGACGCAATTGGAAACGTACGTTCGATTGGATCCGTCTGCGAATGTGGAGAATGTCCGCGCTAAGCTGGCTGCGATTCCACGCAAGCATGCAGGAGAAACATTAAGACGCGCAATGAACACAACCTTTGATGACTATATCAAATCCGGAAAAAAATGGGAGTTGTTTCTGCAACCCATGACAACCATTCACCTTCCATCAGAAATAGTTTATAACAGACTTAACGATGCAGGAAATATCAACGTCATTTACTCATTTATTGGTGCGGCAGTTTTCATTGTACTGCTATCGTGTGTAAACTTTATGAACTTATCAACGGCTCAATTCACACGCAGGATTAAAGAGGCCAGTGTTCGAAAAATCATGGGACTCGGCAAAAAAGAATTGAGCCTGAGTTATTTTCTGGAGGCTCTGTCATTTTGTTTCATTGCTTTAGTAGCAGCCCTGAGCCTTACTCAGCTACTCCTTCCTGGATTTAATTTAATTACCGACAAATCGCTGGAGTTAAATTTGTTGAGTGATCCGCTGTTATTCTCATCCCTGCTTGGCCTTGTACTACTCATGGCCATTGTTTCGAGCAGTTACCCCGCGCTCTTCCTCAGCTCGTTCAATCCCGCAGAAGCTATTAAAGGAAAATTAAAAATTGGCAGTAAGGGAAAAGCGTTCCGCAGCGGACTGGTGGTCTTTCAATTCAGTGTTTCTATTATCCTGATTCTTTGCACAGCCATTGTTTTTCAACAACTCCATTACGTTTCAAAAAAAGATATTGGTTTCGATAAGGAAAATCTGCTGGTACTGAGCCATGTTGAAACAGTGAAAGATGGAGAGAGTATCGCGCAAGCCGCAATGAATATACCGGGTGTTGAAAATGCTTCCTGGTGTACTTCAGTTCCTCCAAAAATATGGGGTGGCGATACTTTTGGTGCAGATGGAATGAACGGACAAGGCTTTCCCCTCAATTTCACCAAGGCCGATGAAAATTTTCTACCTACGCTGGCCATTAAACTGAAATTTGGAAGAAATTTTTCAGTTGAAACCCCAGGGGATATAGATCGGGTCATTCTGAATGAAGCCGCTATTCAAAAAATCGGATGGGCGTCTGACGAATCCATTATAGGAAAGAAAATAGAATACGATAACAACAAATTTGAGGTGATTGGTGTAATGTCGGATTTTAATTACTGGTCACTGGCCACACCCATTGAACCATTTGCGGTTTTTCATATCAAAACTAAAAATCTCTTTGACTCAGAGAGACAATTTCTGACGCTTCGAATTGCACCCCAGAGCAGCGAAGCATGGGAAACAACGATTGCTTCGCTAAAGCAACTTTGGAAAATACACGCAGGCGATTCTCCGTTTGACTACACGCTTGTTGACCAGGCCTTTGCCGAAACGTTTCGCACACAACAACAATTTGGAAACATTTTGACTGTGATGGCTGTGCTTGCTATTGTGATCGCCAGTTTAGGTTTGTTGGGTATGATCATTTACGCGTTGGAACAACGCACGAAAGAAATTGGCATACGCAAAGTATCCGGTGCCTCGGTGTGGGATATTGTAAAACTTATTTCAAAAGGGTATACAAAACTTATTCTCATTGCTTTTGTGATAGGCGCGCCCTTCTCATATTGGTTGATGCAACAATGGCTCAGCGATTTCGCGTATAGAATCACACCTTCACTCTGGATTTTTGCAGTGACCGGCCTGGGTACATTGTTGGTTGCCATGCTCATTACGAGTTATCATTCTGTGAAAGCTGCGCTCACCAATCCGGTGGAGGTTTTGAAGGACGAGTAAGAGACGCAACATTTTGTATCTCTACTTATTATCTTTGTCGG
>JAYSOP010000330.1:0-12369 GCA_043722905.1 Chryseolinea sp. | reverse complement strand
CCGGAAAATTGTAATTTCAATTATAGAACACCTTACTCAATCCCGGATACCATCAGTACTCAGCTTCAATTGAACCCAAAAGATTCACTCCATGTTATTTATTTTGAACCCGGCCTGCGAGACCAATTGAAACGTGTTTCGGTTGAGTTTTCTTCCGCTCGCATCCAGATTATTACTCCTTCCGATTTAGCGGGAATAAAAGATATCGAGGGATTAAAAAAATGTATTCTGTTAATGACTGCTGAACAATCGGTAATACTCATCGACAACCGCAAGCGGATACGAGGCTATTATGACGCCTCTGACCGGGATGAAATGGACAGGTTAATAATTGAACTCAATGTTATCCTAAAGCGCTTTTAAGATGGAAGAATATAGAAATATTTACAGCGAAAGGGAACCTTACAAGAAAACCATCATCGCGCTCTCTGTGCTGATACCCGTGGCGGTGGCCGTGCTTTTCGGCATGCCTAAAATAAAAGGATATGATTTTTCTTTTCTGCCTCCGATCTATGCCGCTATCAATGCTTTGACAGCTATTTTGTTGATTGCCGCTGTGGTGTTAATCAAAAATGGAAATCGATTATGGCATGAAAGACTGATGAAGGTTTGCATGGGGCTTTCTGCTATTTTTCTAACCTGCTATGTGACCTATCATATTACCAGTGAATCTACCTCCTATGGAGGGGTGGGTATGATCAGGTACTTGTATTTTTTTATTCTCGTCACGCACATTTTACTTTCTGTTGTTGTTATACCACTGGCGCTCTTTACGTTTGTACGCGCGTTATCGGCTAATTTCGCTGGACACAAAAGACTGGCGAAGATTACTTTTCCCATTTGGTTGTATGTTGCAGTTACAGGTGTTATTGTTTATCTTATGATACGTCCTTATTACGCATGAAGAAGAAGTTATCGCTTTGTTTAATCCTCTTTTTTACAACCGCGATTCATGCTGTTGCGCAATGTGCCATGTGTCGTTCAACGCTGGAGAACAATTTCAGTAATGGTGATCCGGGGATTGCAGCAGGGATCAACACCGGAATTCTTTACTTGCTCTTCCTTCCGTATGTGGCCGTAATCGTCATTGGATTTCTTTGGTATAAATCAAGCAAAAATGCCGGAAAAGCCTTGGTTAAACGCGCTGCTTAAAGGAAAATGTCCCCGGTGCAGGGAAGGGCAGATGTTTGCCTATTCGATTACCCGGTTGTCAAAATTCATCGTGATGAACAACGCCTGTCCGCATTGTGGGGTAAGGCTTGAACCTGAACCTGGCTTTTACCAGGGGGCTATGTATGTGGGATATGGCTTTACAGTGATAGCCATGTTAGTGATTGGTCTATCGTTATATTTTATAGCCGACCCGTCTACGGGCGTGTATATTGGCACAGTGATTGGGGTCATGCTGCTGTTAGTACCCTTAAATTACCGGTATTCAAGGATCTTGTATCTTTATCTTTTTGGAGGTATTAAATATGACCCCAGCTTGTCATCTTGAATTTTTTGAAACCCTAATACCAAAAGGTTGAAGGCCCAATCGAATTATTTCGGTGGTTTCTTTATAGTATTCCTTGCTGCGGGTCTGGTAACAGCCCGGATTTCTTTCCAACCAGATTCGGCGGGAGCCATGGCTACCAGGGTAGTTGAAAATCTCACGGATGAACTGGAGACCATCAATGCGGAACTAAGCCCTCTTCTGAAGCAAACTTTTGATATCAGAAAGGTTACCGGAATAGAAACCACCTATCCCATTTATGTATATGATAAAAACAGGCTGCGGTACTGGTCTGACAACACGTTTATACCATCCGCTCAATTTGTAACCGATTCGTTTCAGGTCAGGCTGCTTCGTATTGGCAAGGAAGCTTATCTTCTGAAAAAAGACCTTATTGATGCCGATCACTATGCTATATCATTGATAACGCTGCTGAAGGAATACACCATCAGCAATGACTATTTAAATCCTGAGTGGAACGAAGAGATTTTTCCTTCACCAAACTTCACCATTCTGGAACCCAATGCATCGCTGGGGGTGCCCATTTGTTTTGGGGAAAACTGTCTATTCCGCATAAGCTTCATTGCAGCGGATTTCCCTGTCCGACAAAATATGCGGTCTTTATCCATTGTCTTAATAACCCTTGCCCTCATTGCATTTTTGTTATTGGTTTATTCACTACTGCCTAAGCTGAAAAAAAATTACCCGGAATTCGGTTTATTGTTTCTGATACTTGTATTTCTGGGTTTGAGAGTATCGATGACGTATTTTCAGTTCCCTGGGGTTCTGTTAAGAAGTCAGTTTTTTGACCCGCAGATCTTTGCATCCTCTTCTATCAATGCATCTTTGGGGGATCTTTTTTTGAATGTGCTGGCCATTCTTGCATTGTGCATTTACCTGTTTAAAAACTTTTACCGCCTGAATATCCTGCGGTTAAGATACCATCCTGTTTGGGGATGGGTAATTTTAATCATATCCGGCCTTTGCATATTATTCGCGGGGTTGTTTCCGTTTATTGTTATTCAGACGCTGTACAATAATTCCTCCATCATCCTGGATATTTCACAGTCCCTTCGTTTCGACGTGCTTCGTATAACGGCATTTATCACAGTGATGCTCGCAGGGATTTCTTCCTTTTTATTTTCACATTCATTCATAAGTGTTCTTGCCGGGGAGAAGAAATACCTGAGGTTGATCGTTGCAATTGTCATCAGCATGATCCTGTTTGCGCTAATCAATGAGTGGTCTGCTCAGGAATATTTGTCTACCCTGATTCTCACCACCTTTAGTTTTTTAGCCGTCCATGTTTTGAGATTATACAAAAACCTCAAGAGACTATCTTATGGAACGTTTGCTTACTTATTTGTCAGCATATTCTTTTTATCGGCCAACGGCGCCTATGCTGTTCAGCACTATACATCAAAAGAAAAAATTCAGAACCAATTCAGGTTTGCCAGCACCTTTTTAATCGACCGGGATATTTTTGCAGAATACTTGCTGAACGAAGGTTCTGCCAAGGTTGCCAATGATGCCTTTATTCAGACAAGGTTGATGAGTCCGTTCCTGGGGAAAGAACCCGTCCGCCAAAAGGTCCGCCAACTATTCTTGCCTAGTTATTTTAACAAGTATGACGTGCAGATTTATATTTTTAATTCCTTTGGAGCGTCTGTCGACAACCAGGTGGATATCACGCTTTTGGAATTGGTTAGCCCTTACCAACATGAACAATTTCGCACAGAATATGAGAACATATTCTTTGTTACAAACCCGGAGACGGACATCACACAAAAGTATTTGATGCTGGTGCCAATCAAAAGATTTTCTACGGTTTATGGTTACGTGGTCGTGGAATTATTGTTGAAGAAGATCATTCCGGAAAACGTGTATCCGGAGTTGCTCGTTGACCAGACCTTCCAGCAATTTTACCACACCCAGGACCTGAATTACGCTGTGTTTTCCAATAAAGATATTGCATTTACTTCCGGTGAATACAATTATGAGAACTTCTTCCAACGCTCCTGGTTGGGGAACCCTTTGTTGTATACGACAGGAATCACCTTTAATGGTTACGACCATATTGCGCAAGAGGATCAAAGCGGCCGGATTGCTGTGGTATCCGACAAAGAAACGGCAATGGTGTATAAGTTTGCTAATTTTTCTTTCCTGTTTGTCCTGGGATTGTTAATCATCCTGGTCATGATTTTTATCCAGGGGATCTACAATTATTTTATGGGCAGACGATTATTCTTCTCCGCCAGAATACAACTTTATTTAAACCTCGCTTTTTTTCTTCCACTCATTATCGTAAGTATCACAACATTGAGCCTGACAAGCCAATCCTCCCAACAACAGCTTGATACCGAATACCTCAGTAAGTCGCGTGTATTTGGTCAGCAAATAACCAGCTATCTTAACGAATATGTCAGCGATGTAGATGAGAGCAGGGCAACTTTAATAAACAAACTGGCCGACCTTGCTAAACTGTCAAACCTCGACGCGAACCTCTATAATACACAGGGCCAATTATTGGCAACCAGTCAACCGTTAATTTTTGAAAGCAATCTCATTTCGCGATACATCAATTCACAGGCATTTTTTAAAATTCTAGGGGGTGAGAGCCTCCTGATAGAAGCTGAGCAGGTTGGGACATTGCGATATTTTGTAGCCTATACGGCCGTTAAATCTCCTCAAACCGGTAGCCTGATGGGTATTTTGGGAATACCTTTCTTTCAATCCGCCTATCTGCTGGAAAGAATTCAGATCATCATATTATCGAATATCATGAATATCTTTGCTGTGATCTTTATTGTGCTATTGGTGCTATCATACTTTGTTTCTGAATGGCTTACTTTTCCTTTGCGTTTCATCACACAATCTCTCCGAAAGACTTCACTGACTAAAATAAATCATCCGCTAACCTGGACAGCCACAGATGAGATTGGCATAATGGTAAAGGAATACAACAGCATGTTATTCAAGCTTAGCGAGAGTAAAGTTGAACTGGAGCAGACCCAGCGAGAAAAGGCATGGCGCGAAATTGCTCAGCAGGTAGCCCATGAGATAAAAAACCCGCTAACACCGATGAAGCTGACCCTTCAGCAACTCGAACGTGCCTTACAGGAAGGAAATGGCTCGGTAGAAAAAACGCGAAAGGCAATTACCACGCTCTTATCGCAGGTGGATACGTTGAATGACATTGCCTCTTCTTTCAGCGGGTTTGCCCGGATGCCTGAACCAGTGATTACCGAGCTTGAATTGGTGTCACTATTGAAGCGTGTCATCGATCTTCACAGTCCAACCGGTGAGATTGCTTTCAGGACTTCCGTAAAGGAAGTAATGGTTTTTGGTGATGAGCAGTTGCTTAGTCGGACTTTCTCAAATCTTATTCTGAATGGACTTCAATCGGGAAGCCCGGGCCAACCCACGCGAGTCCGTGTTTCCATTGAAGTGGAAAGGGAAAAAGTTAGCATTCATATTCAGGACAACGGAAAGGGGATCGCACCTGAAATTGCCGACCGGATTTTTCTTCCACATTTCAGCACAAAAAAATCCGGATCAGGATTAGGTTTGGCCATATCGCGTCAGGCCATTGAACAAATGAACGGAACCATCAGGTATACCACCCGCATTGATAACGGAACTATTTTTACAGTTGAGCTACCTAAAAGCAAAAAGCAGTAAGCAAAAAGTAGAAAGTAGAGATGGCCACTGACCACTGACCACTCACTACTCACAATTGACCATTGACACCTTTTGCTTTCAGCTCTATTTCTCCCTAAGACTATTCATAACCTTATTGGCAAAGACAAAATCGTCCAGTTCCTGAACACCGGAGTGTGTGATATCATTTTTTGTTCCTTCCCAGAGTTTTTCTCCTTTGTAGATGAAAAGAATTTTTTCGCCGATACCCATCACCGAATTCATATCGTGGGTTACTACGATGGTGGTGATATTGTAGTCTTCAGAAATGTCCTGAATGAGTTCGTCGATCACGATAGAGGTTTGCGGATCAAGGCCTGAATTGGGTTCATCACAAAACAGATAATTAGGATTGTTCACGATGGCGCGCGCAATGCCTACTCTTTTTTTCATTCCACCGCTGAGTTCGGACGGCATTTTTTTATTGGCGTTTTCAAGACCCACTCTTTCCAGGCAGAAGTTCACCCGCTCCAGGCGTTCTTCTTGCGGCATTTTTGTAAGGATGTCGAGTGGGAACCGTACATTTTCTTCAACCGTCTTGGAATCGAACAGCGCGCCACCCTGAAACAGCATGCCAATTTCCCTGCGAATTTCGGTTTTCGTATTCCGGTCACCTTCAAAAAAATTGCGGCCATCATAGCTAACAGAGCCGTGATCAGGTTTAACCAATCCAACAATGCATTTTAGCAGCACACTTTTTCCTGTCCCGCTGGCACCGATGATCAGATTAGGCTTGCCTTTTTCAAAAACACCGCTCACGTTTGTGAGGATTTTTTTATCAGCGAATGATTTTGAGATTTCTTTGACTTCGATCATTTGGACAGGAGTAGTTGCGCCAGTAAATAATCTGCCATGAGAACCGCAATAACACTATTGGTAACTGCCTGTGTGCTCGAGATACCCACTTCCAGGGCACCCCCCTGTGTATAATACCCTTTATAGGATGAAATCGAGGCCACCAGAAATGCAAATACGATGGATTTTATCATCGCGAAAGCAATTGTGAATTCGTTGAAAGATGAACGAATTCCATAAATGTAATCGTTGGGGGTAATAATTCCGGTCAGCGTTCCAACCAGATAGCCACCCACTAAAGCGCAGACGCCAGCTACGATTACCAGGAGCGGATACATGAGCATAGAGGCTACGATTTTCGGAAGAACCAGATATGAAATTGAATTAATCCCCATCACTTCCAGAGCATCGATTTGCTCTGTAATGCGCATGGTGCCCAACCCCCCGGCCATACCCGTACCAACCTTGCCGGCATAGATAATAGCCATAATCGTTGGCGCCAATTCCAGTACGGTCATTTCCCGGACAACCTGTGAAATAACATAATTTGGAATGAGCTCACTTACCATGTTGTAGGCAGTCTGGACTGTTGTTACCGCGCCAATAAAAGTTGCCACCATGGCCACTAAAAGTATGGATCCGATACCAATGCTGATGCACTCATCCAGTGTGAGTTTATAGTAAGTAATAAACGTTTCCCTGTTGTTTAGCAGGCGTCCTAAGAAAATAAAGTATTTACCAATCTCCTGTATCATAACCACATTAAATCACCGCAATTATTAACTTGCTAAATATACTGTAAATTAAAACACAAGCAATGCGCAAGCTTATTGTCGTAACAGGTGGATCCCAGGGAATTGGCCGCGCGGTTTTAAAAAAATTTGTGTCGGAGGGTTTCGATGCAGTTACCTGCTCCCGGCACGTAGCCGAATTGCAAAGTCTCAAAAGCGATTTGGAAAAAATATACCCTGGTTCAAACATTTATTTTCATCAAGTCGACATGTCGGTAAGGGAAGAAGTAAAATCTTTTACTGATTATGTCCTGCAATTAAACAGGCCACCCGATGTGTTGGTGAACAATGCAGGATACTTCCTACCGGGTGAAATTTCTACCGAACCTGAAGGTAATCTGGAAAGTATGATGAACGCAAACCTATTCAGTGCATACCATACCACGCGAGGCTTGCTTGCAAAAATGAAAGCTTACAAAAGCGGACACATATTTAACATGTGCTCTATTGCCAGCATCAAGGCTTATGAAAACGGGGGATCGTATGCGATATCAAAATTTGCGCTTCTGGGTTTTTCCAAATGTCTGCGGGAAGAACTGAAGCAACAGAATATAAAGGTTACCGCGGTCATGCCGGGCGCAACCAAGACCAGAAGTTGGGAGGGGGTCAATCTCCCAGACGATCGTTTTATCAGCGTAGAAGATGTGGCAAACACAATCTTTTCGGCCTATTCGCTTTCCGCCAGTAGCGTAGTAGAGGAGATCATTATCCGCCCTCAATTAGGCGATATTTAAAAAAGAATTCCCTACCCAATACCCCTATACCCCTATATCCATATATCCATATATCCTTATACCCCTATACCCTCATAACCCATAACTTTATTTATTAAAAAAGGCCGCTATCGCCGGAACTAAATCCCTTTCTAAAGGTTAATTTTGTGTAAATCAATTGCTGTGAACGCTCAGATAGAATCCTTAGGACAGTATTGCAATAGCCTGGTACAATATAGCAGGAGGAAAACCATCGAAGTAAAGATCGGTGATCTTCCCATGGGAGGCAATCATCCAATCCGGATACAGTCAATGACTACCATTGATACGATGGATACCAAAGGATCCGTTGATCAGGTGATCAGGATGGTCGATGCGGGCTGTGAATATGTGCGGATAACGGCCCCCAGCATAAAAGAAGCCCAAAACCTGGAAGTCATTAAAAAAGAACTCCGCCTGAAGGGATACCATGTGCCCCTTATTGCTGACATACATTTTACTCCGAACGCTGCAGAATTGGCTGCCCGGTTGGTTGAAAAAGTCCGCATTAATCCCGGAAATTATGCTGACAAAAAAAGGTTTGAGGAAATCGAATATACGGATGCCAGCTACGAGGCAGAACTTAATCGGATCAAGCAGAAGTTTACCCCTTTGGTGAAGATTTGCAAAGAATACGGTACGGCTATGCGCATTGGTACAAATCACGGCTCCCTATCCGACCGTATCATGAGCCGCTATGGCGATACCCCCCTTGGGATGGTGGAAAGTGCATTGGAATTTCTGCGGATATGTGAAGACCTTCAATACTACAATATTGTTCTATCCATGAAGTCCAGCAATCCGCAGGTAATGGTACAGGCTTACCGCTTACTGGTTCAAAAGCTGGACGACGAAGGATTTAAACCGTACCCGCTACACCTGGGGGTTACGGAAGCTGGCGATGGAGAAGACGGTCGGATTAAATCCTCAGTAGGAATAGGCACTTTGCTGGAGGACGGCCTGGGAGATACCATCCGTGTTTCATTAACCGAAGAACCAGAAGCTGAAGTGCCAGTAGCCATTGCGTTGGCAGCCCGCTATCACAACCGGGCCTCGCATCAGCAGATTCCTCCTATACTCCATTACCCCATCAATCCGTTTGCTTACACCCGCAGACTCACGCAGCCCATATCCGACATCGGTGGCCATCAGGTACCCCGTGTAATCGCGGATTTTTCCGACAGAAAAAAAATTACAGAGGCTTCATTATTCGCGCTGGGATACAACTATTCGGTTGCCCTGGATAAATGGAACATCACCGACATGGCATGTGACTATATTTACCTGGGAAATCATGTTATCGGATTCGAAATACCAGGAACATTAGGACTCATTTATGATCACCAGACATGGTTAAAAGTTCAACATAAGGAGAGGGTATATCCTTTCATTAAACCAGATGATTTATCGAAAGGTGTCACCCTTTCAACACAAATCAATTTCATTTATGCAACGCTAAAGCACCTGACTGCGGATTTCATAGCCAGATTAAAAGCTGATCCCACCATCGTGCTGATAGTTGATACCTTCAATACGCATGGGATGGCCGAACAACGAAAGCTGTTTTCCGATCTTATCAATGAAAGTTGCCAAACGCCAGTCATTATCGGTCGCACTTATGAAGATCTGTCGCCGGACATTCTTCAGCTATATTCCGCCACCGATATTGGAGGCTTATTCATCGATGGCCTGGGGGATGGAATTTTTATCCGGGCAGAGAATTGCGGTGGCGACAAGATGGTAAATGAAACGTCGTTTAATATATTGCAGGCTACAAGAACCAGAATTTCAAAAACCGAATACATTTCCTGCCCTTCCTGCGGAAGGACGCTATTTGATCTTCAGGAAACCACGGCAAAGATCCGATCCCGAACCTTTCACTTAAAAGGTATTAAAATCGCCATTATGGGTTGCATTGTTAATGGCCCAGGTGAAATGGCGGATGCTGACTATGGCTATGTTGGATCCGGACCAGACCGGATTACTCTTTATCGGGGTAAGGAAGTCGTAAAAAGAAACGTTCAGTCGGCCAAAGCTGTTGATGAACTTATTGACATCATCCGGGGAGATGGAAATTGGATTGAACCTTCACTCGTGGCCTAAAAAATATGGAAGCACATCAGACAGGAAATCAAAAAAATAAGGGAAAGCTCAAAGCATTCTTTTCTTTGGGGGAGGTAGGCGGGTATTTTTTCAGGAAAAAGGTCCACTCCAGGCATTCCAATATCAACCTTAAAATGATGCACGGGGTCAATAAGATCTCTATTATCATCTTTTTAATGGGCGTCATATACCTGATTATCAAGGCTATCCGATAGCATTGGGTGCCCTGTTGGTCAAAGCATGCTTTTGCCTAGGCCTGAATGTGTCTTTTTTAATCCTGGTTCCCGCGTTGGGCGATCCCAGACCCGATTTCTGAGCATTTTTACCCTGTTTTACTCACTAAAACCCGATCCCGTTCGTTAACATCAAGAATAATTTGATTTCCAACAGGTTACAACAGGATTTTTGTCATTTTTTGCTCTAAATTCTTTATTTTTGACTGAATTACCCCATTCATGGCCAGGGCTTTCATTGTCGTAATAGGTTTTTGCCTCTCGCTGGCATCCTGTACCCAGCGTTCAATATGTCCTGCGTATCAGAGTGCTTATATCTATGACAAGGATGCGCTCAGGAAAAAGTTCAGTTACTTTCTGGAAGATTCTACCCCAAAACTGTTTACAGCCAGTAAAAATAAGTTCCTTGTTGCTGAACCAACCACTTATCGCAAGAAGCTACGAAGCATGCAGACGGTAGAAATGAAACCGGTGCCAGTGCTTGTGCCCGACTCATTACTGAATGCCGACAGCGTTTCGTTAGCTGATTTGGATAGGGCTGCCCGTTCTGTTATTGACAGCACCTTTATTGAAGAGGTGCCGGCAACTGAACCGGCCATTGTAGAGGATAGTGTATACGTGATTTCAAAGGATAAAGAGTTGCGATTGTTAAAATATAATGGAGCGGACAGCCTCGTTTTTGACCCGGCAGTAGGAAAGTATGTTTCACAAAAACCTGAATATTATGTGAAGGATGTGCGCCTGAATATTGAACAGGATAACTACATGTGGTATTTGCGCGATAATTTGGTATTGCCCGACGTGCGTCTGGCCAGAAATGCGCAGGCTGCTGGGAAGGAAAATAAAAGTAAGCTGAAGTCCGCCAAGAAGAAAAAAGGAAAAGGTTTCTTTAAGAACCTTTTTAAGAAAAAGAAAAAGACCCCTAAAGATTCAACGGCAGTTCCTCAAAAGGAGGAATTTGATTTTATTACTCCCGATAGCCTGAAACTGGAAGATCCCCAAACCTGGGTACCCGAAACAAAAAAAGATTTTTTATCTCCGCGCAAAGGCCCAACTTCAGGCGAGGGCCAGGGTGATATCGCCTTAACGGAAATATCGGATAAAAAGAAAAAACCTAAGCTCCATGAAGCCGAGGCCGCCAGGAAAAAAGAAGAAGCTGAAAGCATAAAGCGGAAAGCAGAAAGCAATTAATCACCTAACCCAGGGTGTTGCCATGCCCACTGCCCACTCACCACTGCCCACTCACCACTGACTAATCAAAGAGTGTAAGATTACCATGCTGGTCCGCAGGTGGCGTGGGTGTGATGAGAGAAGGCACATCGATGGTAGTCTCACTGATCTTTGGAGAGACAGGATAATAATTTATTCCCGCTGTGGCTGAAGTTGACAGAACTTGTAAGAGCTTGCCCTCATCAGCGTTTTTGTCCAGCCAAATATTTTCTGTTTCAGCATTCAGGATTACTGGCATCCGATCCTGAATCATATTGACAGTATTATCTGCGGGCAGGGTAATGATGGTAAAGGTTTGGATCTGATGCCCTTCCGCATCGTCAAACTCTTCCCACAAAGCAGGGAAGGAAAATATTTGCCCTGACTTAAACACGAACCTGTATGGGACGTTTGTTTTCTTCCCCACCTTTTTCCAACCATAAAAACCATCTGCCGGAATGATGCAGCGTTGGGTTCGCATTGTTTTTTTTAATATGGGTTTTTCTGCAAAATTCTCTGCCCGATGGTTGATGAATTTCTCGCTCAGATTTTTATTTTTTGCCCAATCCGGTGCTGTACCCCAGTAAAACAGGGAAACACCCTGGGGGCTTGCGCTGGTAATCACAGGTAACAACTGAGTGGGAGAAGCGTTGTATCGAGCCGTATAGAATTCGGGAACGTCAACAGAGAAACGTTCGGCGATTTGTTCGGCTGAAGCGGTTATACTGTAACGGTCAATCATTTGATTATAGAATATGTAAGGTCTTGGATATTGCCGATTCCATGGGCTGCAAGCTATACGCGTCAAACGAGTTATAAAGAGAGTTTCCCAGGGAGCAAGTTAAATCTGGACTTAAAAATGGGATAAAAATTCCAAAGCGCGTTGCTCAGACCAATATAATCCATTTTTATTAAATTGTGTAAAGCCTACATGGCCGCCCCGGGGAAGAATTTCCAGTCGGACAAAGGCATGATTTTGCAAAGCGGCTACTGGAAAACATTCAGGGCTCAGAAACGGATCGTTTTGTGTATTGATGATCAGCGTGGGTGTCTTGATATGACCCACAAAATGAATCGAACTGCATTGGGTGTAATAGTCTACCGCATCTTTAAAGCCATGTAGAGGTGCGGTATAATGGTCATCGAATTCTATCAGGGATTTAATAGATGTGAGCTTGGAAACATCGAGTGCTTTATGAACCTTCGATTTCTGAATTATTTTTTTTTTCAAACTTTTTAAGAAGCGACTTGAATATATTCTGTTGCCGGGCGTTGATATTTTCTCGCAACTG
>JAYSOP010000329.1:0-2977 GCA_043722905.1 Chryseolinea sp. | reverse complement strand
AAAAAAGCCAGCATTTAGCCGGCTTTTTTATTTAATGGAAATCCCTGATTAATTATCTTCTTCGGGACTGAGGGTTTTTAATTTCTGAGTAACCCGTTTCTCGTTCACATCGTCGCCCATGTAGTAGTAAATAGTTCTTAAGCGATCCAGCACATCAGTATCGTTCGGCTTCATCTGCTCCGCCTTCTCCCAGTGTGGAAGGGCAATTTTGTACTTTTGCACCAGTTGCTTGTCAAGTTCAGCTTGCTTCTTCTTATCAGCCGGCGAAATACCCAGATTTTTCAGTTGGTCGTTCACTTTCGCTGCATCTATCAGATAGACCTGAGCGAGATAATATTGCGCATCAAAGTATGCAGGATCGATGCGAAGTGCTTCATCAAAATGTTTCCTTGCCTCCTCCCATTTTTCCTGTTTGCTGTTAACATATCCCAAATAAAAATGGTAAGTTTTATTATCAGGTTCGCGGATTACGGCCTGTTCCAATCCAATTTTTGCTTCATCAACCTTGTCCATGTCGATCAGTAAGCCGATCTCAACTTTCGGGAATTCTTCGTTGGTAGGAAATTTTTCTTTGGCCTTCCGGGCAATTGCCAGGGCTTTTTCTTTGTCCTCTTTCGGACCGCTATAGGTATTGATCATCAATGAAAAGGCGTCAGGTGATGTACCTCCCTTTTCGATATATTTCTCAAAATTAGCAATGGCTTTCTCATGATCCTCCAGCGCGTTGGCTACAAAACCAGCATAGAAGAATGCGGTGGTGTCGTTGGGGGTGATCACTTGTGTTTTCTCAAAATATTCCATGGCTTCTTTCAGACTATCGGACTGATACAGGTTGGCTCCCTTGTTCAGATAGAAGTTTGCAATTTGCTGGACCTGCTGCGTTTTCGTAATGGGCACTACGTTGGTGGCATCGGTTGTAAAGTATTCGCTCCCACCCTTAGCCAACTGATCGGCCTTTGCGAAAGATTCCATCGCAATGGTAAGGGCATCGTCTGACAAAGCCTTAATGGATTCGTTAGATGTTGTGTCAATGGCAGCGTAAATTAAACCCCTGTAATACCAGGTTTTCCCGTCGTTCATTGTTTTTTCATACGTAGTCGCCTCATCAATTATTTGTTTGGCTTCAGCCACTTTGCCTTCCTGCAATGACTTCAATGCCTTGGTAATATTCGGTTTCTGTTTCTTCTGAGCAGATACAGAGATCGCCACCAGCATGAACATCAGAAAAATTATTCGTTTCATTATATTAAGTTTATATGGTTGTTGATTGATTTAAAGTTTCTCCTTCAATTTTTTGAATTTTTTCCACGGAAGAAATACGGTCGTCTTCATTTAATTTAATAAGTCTCACCCCTTGCGTTGCCCTGCCCATCACCCGCAGTTCCTTCACTTCAATGCGGATGGTAATGCCGGATCGATTGATGATCATCAGTTCATCTTCGTCAACCACTTCCTTGATTGCAACAAGTTTGCCAGTTTTTTCCGTAATGTTCAGCGTTTTGACCCCTTTTCCTCCACGATTGGTAATCCGGTAATCTTCTATGACCGATCGCTTGCCATATCCATTTTCAGAAACCACCAATAAGTTAGCGTCTTCTCTGGATATACAAACCATGCCGATTACTTTATCTGTTTCAGAATCCAGGGTTACCCCGCGTACTCCGGCGGCTGTTCTGCCCATCGGCCGCACCTGTGATTCATTAAAGTGAACGGCCTTCCCCTCGCTTTTAGCAATAACAATATGATTCTTGCCATTGGTCATAGAGGCGTTTAACAGACGGTCACCTTCATGGATCGTAATGGCATTGATACCCCCTTGCCTGGGCCTGGAGTATGCTTCAAGTGAAGTTTTCTTAATAACGCCTTTCTCCGTACAGAGAATTACAAAATTGTTATTGGTATACGTTTCATCCTGAAGATTTTTCACGGTGATAATGGCTCTTATATTATCGCCCGGTTCAATGTTGATCAGGTTTTGTATAGCCCTTCCTTTCGAGATCTTATTTCCTTCGGGAATCTCGTATGCTTTTTTCCAATACACTTTTCCCTGATCGGTAAATATCAGTAAATAATTGTGTGCCTGGGCAATGAAAAGGTGTTCGGTAAAGTCATCTTCTTTGGTTGAGACACCTTTTGATCCGACGCCGCCTCTTCCCTGTGTTCTGTACTCGGAGAGGAGCGTGCGTTTGATATATCCCTGGTTAGATATGGTAATAACCATATCTTCATTGGCGATCATATCTTCCATCGTAAAATCATCATCGCTCGGAATGATCTGGGTTCTGCGCTCGTCCCCATAGCGGTCTCTCAGTTCTGCAAGCTCGTCTTTGATGATTTGCATACGAACAGATTCATTCGCGAGAATCTCATTGAGTTTGTCAATAAGGGCTTTCACCTCCTCATATTCCTGTTGAATTTTATCGCGTTCAAGGCCGGTTAAGCGTTGTAAACGCATATCCAGAATGGCTTTGGATTGGATCTCGGATAATCCGAAACGGCTCATCAATCCTTCACGGGCCGTATCCGGATCTCTGGATGCCCTGATGAGAGAAATTACTTCGTCTAAATTATCGAGGGCAATCAGATACCCTTCGAGAATATGGGCGCGCTTTTGGGCTTCCGCCAGTTCAAATTTTGTTCTCCTGATGACCACTTCATGCCTGTGTTCGACGAAGTATTTTATCAGGTCTTTCAGGTTTAATGTCTGCGGGCGACCCTTCACGAGTGCCACGTTATTTACGCCAAATGATGATTGAAGCTGGGTGTATTTGTAAAGATTGTTTAAGACAATGTTTGGAATAGCGTCTCTTTTAAGATCGTAAACAACCCGGTAACCGTCGCGGTCAGATTCGTCGCGAAGGTCTGAAATACCTTCGATTTTCTTTTCGTTGATCAGGGCGGCGGTCTTTTCGATCATCATGGCCTTGTTCACCATGTAGGGAACTTCGGTAACGATTATCTGATCTTTTCCATTTGC
>JAYSOP010000328.1:0-12000 GCA_043722905.1 Chryseolinea sp. | reverse complement strand
TATCCTGTTCAGCCTGAAAAGCAAAAGAGGGTAACATGAAGACAGTGAGAAGTAAGGTTAGGAAGAATCCTGAGCCTCTTTTGTTCATAAAATTGATTTTTTTAAAGTTCGCAAATATAGGGCTAAGCCCAAATTATACTGAATAAATTATACTAAGGGTTTGTAACCAAAAAACGTTCAATTTCGGCGGAAAACTTACTTCAGTAACTCCCCCATTTGGTATTACCCGATTTATCAAGAGGTCTTTGCGAAATTCATTCCAGTATTTAAAGATCCCGTATGATATTCGTATTTACAGCGCTATTTCTTTTCTTCAGTATTCTATTCTGGAGCATCGTCAGACTTAACAGGTTGGCGCAGCATGAGAGCCTCGAGCGGAGGCAGCCCTTCCGTCTCAATATTTAAAGGCTTTGAACACTTTTGATGGAAAATCCCAGCCTCAGGATGATTTCCGTTCCTTTCAAGCAGGGAGAAAACGCTCCAAAAGCCCTACACAATCTTCATCCATCGGACTTATTTCGTATCCAACCACGGTGAGATTTCCTGGTGCAGGCCATTTACTTGCGGTCTATCGCCATTTTTCAGGGCCCTGGGGGGAAGAAATTACTCAAATTTTTATGATTTTTCCTGGCATTGGGTAGTCTAAATCCAACAATTTTACTCACCAACTCATCATTTTTCGGGGACTGTTGATGACTGGATCAAACACCATTAGCGAGAAAGCCCAAAAGTTACAGGTTGTAACATTATCTAAGCTGGAGTATTTTGAATCATGCAATTTACGGATCATGGCAGGATTCAATTTCTCTTACAGAAAGGAATTCATTTGCGCGAACGATGCCTGAATAGCCAACAATTCAGGTCCAGTCATTTTGCATTTGTCCGATTTGAAATTTAATTGCGTCAATGGGCCAGGTTTGACGATTAATAGTTATCAAAGCTCAAAAGAAAAGCCTTCAATTTTTTTAAAGGCTGGATACAGTACCCCCGATGGTCGGAAAGTCGAACCAGGTTTATTGAGGATTTGATGTTGCTTCATAGACTATCGACTGTGATTGGCCTATATTAATAGGCCTTAATCAGAATCTCTGCAGGAATATTTAGTAAATCATGTAATTTCCGGATCATCGAAAGGCTTAATTTCCTTTTGCCGGAAAGAATCTCAGATTTGCGCGAACGGTGGCCCAAAATGGATGATAATTCGGCTTCACTCATTTGCATTTGTTGAATTCTGAATTTAATTGCTTCCAACGGGTTAGGTTTGGGAATCGGCAAATGTTTCTGCTCATACTCTTTGACAAGGATGGACAACACCTCCAATTCGTCAGATGCCTTTGAGGCAGGTTTAGTATCTTTCTGCATCAGGGTGTAAACCCTGGCCAATGCATCTTCATATTGCTTATTACTTTTTATGGGCTTTATCATAACTCACTTTTTTTGCATCAACTTTGTCATACTGCTTGTGTGTGCCAAACCATAAAATGAAAACTATTTTTAAGCGATACTCGATATCCACAATGAGTCTAAAGTCATTGCCGTGAATATTAAATACTACCCTTTTTTTATTAAGTATAGAAGCATTTTTGTATTGTGATTTTATCATATTGGGATTGTCCCATTCAGCCGACTCTGCCTCCTCATACCAAGCCAACAAGGCTTGTTTTGTTTCAGGATATTTTTCCCAATAGTATTTGATCGTTTTCACAGCAATAACTCTCATCAGGTATCAACAAAGATAGTCAAAATGTTACCAAAATGGTAACATTAAATACGACGTGGAAAATGGTTCGAAGTCTTATTGGGGTAAAAAGCGAAAAGCCTTCAAATTTTTGAAATCTGAAGGCTTTTCTCTGGGTACCGAAGGAGGGACCTGCCTGCCGGCGCGCAGATCATCGCACTGGCAGGCAGGCTCGAACCCTCATGTCTTGCACCACACGCCACTAACCGGCGCGCTGGTCCACGCACCGGCAGGCGTGCGTCCAGTATGTCTGTCATTCTATAGTGATCCAGATTTCAGACCTCTGAGAAATTCCTTGCCAACTCCGGATTTAAGATATTTTTCCTTTTGCCGGGCTTCAATTCTTGTGGGAAACATCCTTGAATAGATCAGTACAAAAGGAGCGTAAGGCTTTGGGGTAGCATTCAGCCCATTACTGAGATGATGGGTACGCCTTTCTAAGTCGTCGGTTAAGCCAACGTAAACATAATTACGCGCCAGGCTGCGAAGTGCATAAACGTAGTACATAAGAGGGTCTTATGGTACCGAAGGAGGGACTCGAACCCTCATGTCTTACGACACACGCCCCTGAAACGTGCGTGTCTACCAATTCCACCACTTCGGCAATAAATAGTCCAGAACCGCGATTCTGGACTATTACTCATTTTGTGCCCAGGACAGGACTCGAACCTGCACACCGGTAAAGGCACTACCACCTCAAAGTAGCATGTCTACCAATTTCACCACCTGGGCATTGAAAAATCCATTTTTTGAATGGGCGTCAAATGTAAAAAGCTTTATCAAATTTCACAACCCTTTAGCAGCCGTAAACGCAAGTTCCTTTGGAACCAAGAGGCCTAATCCCCCTGAAGGGTTTTCCAAATAACATCGTATATATCGGATGCCTTCCATTCCATCCCCTTGCCAATACCATCAGCAATAAGCACCGGATGAAATTCTTTGGCCGTCCCCACCCTGCCATGGGAACCCTTGACCAAGAAAGGATCCAGCGGAATGACATCCATTACATAACGCATGCCCATTTTCTTTTTCAATAACTTGTAGCCCGCCCGGAATTTAGACGACATAAACATCTCCACCGGGTCATAGCCAGGCTTCTTATGGATGTCAACTGAACGCGCATAGTCGGGAGCTTTGGCATCATCGAGCCAGAAATAATAGGTGAACCAGCTGCGCGCATCCGCCATCAAGACGAGATCCCCTGATCGTTCGTGATGAATCCCATAAGACTCCTGCGCCTTGCGGTCTAGCACAAGTTCTACACCAGGCACTTTTTCGAGAAGGGATTTGACTTTTGCCTTGACGGAAGGGTCGTTTATATAGATGTGCGCAATCTGGTGATCGGCGACAGCAAAGGCCCTGGAGGCACCCGCATCCAGTAATTCGAGACCGCGTTCAACCCGGATGTTTAACATGCCGGCTTCACGCAGCACCCGATTCAATGCTATAGGGCTGTCAACTTTGGTAATGCCGTATTCGGATAAAAGAATAATTCGC
Organism: Chryseolinea sp.; assembly: GCA_043722905.1. Classification (GTDB taxonomy): domain Bacteria; phylum Bacteroidota; class Bacteroidia; order Cytophagales; family Cyclobacteriaceae; genus Chryseosolibacter. Next base: position 8,765 of record JAYSOP010000328.1, on the reverse strand, counting down.
GTATTCTTTTTTGTGTAATAGCCAACCAGTTGTTCGACAACACGATCGATTTCACCCAAATCATTTTTAATGCGCGTGAAATCCTGTCCGTATTTTTGGAGACAATAATCCAAATGCGGTAAGTAAATGAATGTCAGGGTAGGATTGTACTTACCATCCGTAAGCATTGACGCGTCCGCTATCCACTGCGTTGATTTTATGTTGGCACCCGGTCCCCAAAACTGAAATAAGGGAAACTGTCCGAGTTCAACCTGAAGGTAATCGCGAAGGTCTGGGGGCGAAGAATAACAATCGGCCATTTTGCGGCCATCCGCCAGATAGTTGGGTCGTGGGGTAACAGCGTAATCGGCAGATGAATACATGTTATACCACCAGAACATGTTGGCACAGGTAAACGTGGGATCCTTTTTTTTCGCGGCCTCCCAGATTTTTTCGGTAGATACCAGTTTGTTGGATTGCTTCCAGAATTTTACTTCACAATCGACGCGGTCATACCATCCGTTGCCAACAATACCATGGTCATGAGGCAGCTTACCGGTGAGATAGGTTGACTGTACGGCGGTGGTAACCGCCGGCAGCATTGGCTGAACAGTTGACAAAGATTTCTCTTCCACATACCTCTTTAAAAATGGGGTGTTCGATCCGATAAGAGAAGATGATAATCCGACAATATCAATGACAACCGTTTTATTCATAGAATTGGCTATAGCCACAAGGACACAATAAAACAAAATATTTATTAATGACCACAATTGTTAAAACAACTCTCAAGAATCAAGTCCCTGCACACAAAGAACCTTGATTCTACGAACGATCAGACGCACAATAGAAGATGGGTGAGGTGATTCCGACTGCCGGATAGTGCCATGGTGCGGGCCCCCGCACAATCTCCCGCAACTTTACGAAAGTCCTAAACTTTCGTAAAGTTTTTTCCCGGTTTCAGGCGCGCAACCTTCAGCCTCCACCCTTATGGCTCACGCCCGACATTATTTAATTTACTCAAGACTCTCCGTGACCTTCAGCACACAATCAGAAAGCACGTCACGAATTCATATCGCCAACATTTAAGCCGCACAAAAAGAAAGCAAATTCCTTTGTAACTCTGTGATTTGCATTTTTTTGTCCTATACTTTCGTAAAGTTTTTTGCCGGTTGGCGCCCACCTTCAGCTTCCACCCTTATGGCTCACGCCCGACATTATTTAATTTGCTCAAGACTCTCCGTGACCTTTAGCGCACGTTCAGAAGCACTGACGAATTCATGTTGCTAACATCTGCAGTCGCATAAAAAAAAGAAAATTCCTTTGTAACTCTGTGCTTCTTTGTGACCTCTGTATTATTGGATTTCAAAACATCTTCTGGAAACTCCGTGTTCTGCATTTGGTATTTCTAAACCGCACATAGGGTGGAACAACTTGAAACCCGTGGAGGTCACTTCTCCTTCAACACCGCCATCACCCATTCCATTTCCCGGATAATCGATTCTTTCATGGGGAGCTTCAGTTTAGCGGGCAGCACCTCCCAGGTATAGGTCTCCACTTCCATATATTTCGCAAAGGGATTTTGTTTGTGGATGGAAAGTACTTGTTGAATATCCTCCTGGGTGGATTTCAAAGCACCGTAATCCTTTACAAACAAGGGTACATGAAAGTGCGACCGCCATTCACGGGTGGCGGGATTTTGGAAATCCGCAAGGGCTTCTGGCAAATCCGGATATCGCTTCAGGGTTCCGTCGTTTTGCCGCGCAACCACCTGGTGCAGATAGGTCGACTCATTGAACTGACGAAAGGCATCAACAACTTCCTTGCGGTCATGAGGGTCAGGTGCGATGTCAGCCTTCAGGGCAGCACTGATCTGTATCCTTCCGAACTTTATGTGTTGTGACTGTAACGCTTTTATGATGTTAGCATGATTTTCAAAGCCAACAGCAAAATGACAGATATCGTAACAAATCTGTACATGGTCTTTCAAAGCGGTAATGGCCTTATCTTTATTGAAACCAAGGCTCTCTTTTAGATAGTCTATGCCCTGAGGAATTAAATATTCATTAAACCACAAGAGAAATTCTGGTCCGTTACCGATTAATCCATCGGGCTCTGGTTCAATGTCCAGGTGCAGAAGCTGCCCGGTAGCGCTTCGCAAACGAATCAGTTCTTCGGCTACTTTTAATACATTTCCGGTTGAGGTCTCAAAGGCACGCAGACGTCCATCTTTTTCCGGACTATGCCAGAACTTGTAGGATAGGGGTGCCGTTGAAACGCCACCTTCCATCCCCTTCGGAAGTAAGTTTGAAAGAATTTTGAATAACCGGATGGTATAAAGCACTCTGTCCTGGGTGATCCAGTCAGGCGTGTGCACATGGTCTTTCACTTTTGCGCGATGAAAACTTCCGTAAGGAAATCCGTTCATAATGGCCACATAGCAATGGTTTTCATCAAGCCATGCCTTAAACCTGTCCAGGTTTTCTTTTTTTTCCAGCGCCTGACTTGCGATGTGTGACAATCTCAGACCGATCCCAAAAGAATTATCAGGAGATAATCTTTTTTTTATGGTTGGAATATTTTCTTTGAGGGCAGCAAAGTGGTCCTCCCAGCTTTCACCGGGGTGGATGTTCGTACAGTAAGTAAGGTTTCCATAAGTCGTTTCCATGGCAATCAGGTCAACCCCGCTGAATGGTCATATTTTGTTATCCATTGGCTGGCCTGCTGTACGAGCGGGGCTTCTATTTCATTCACTTCCTCGCCCTTCCCAATATCTTTCAGGAGCATGATAGTAAGTTTCCCTCCAAGATGTTCGCGAAATTCGTTCAAACCATTAAGCAAGGCACTTTTTTCATCCTTCACTTCCAATAATGGGTTAGTTAACGGTAGCCCTAGTGCTTTGATGAGTTTCAGCACCCCTCTCATGGGTTTCTCGGCCAACCTTCCCGAAAGGAAAGAGTAAACCGTATCCAGCGCTATCCCTATGGCTACCGCCTCTCCATGACGGATGGAGAAATCGCTGAGTTGTTCCAGTTTATGGGCGCTCCAATGGCCAAAATCCAGGGGGCGGGAAGATCCGCTCTCAAACGGGTCTGCACCTGCAATGTGTTGAAGATGCAGTTCGGCACACCGCTTAATGAGATATTGCATGGCCTGCATGTCACGCTTTACAAGTTTCGATGCATTTTTTTCAAGCCATTCATAAAATACAGCATCCTTGATGAGGGCCACCTTTATCGCTTCCGAAATTCCTGAACGCCATTCGGCATCGTCAAGCGTAGTTAGAAAGTGGTTGTCATTGAATACTGCAACGGGCGGAGAGAACGTTCCCAGGAAATTTTTTTTGTTGAAAAAATTAATCCCGTTTTTAACACCAACACCTGAGTCGTTCTGTGAAAGCACTGTAGTGGGTATGCGAATATGGCGGATACCACGGTGGGATACTGCGGCGGCATATCCCGCGACATCCAGAATGGATCCTCCGCCGATGGCGATTAAATAGGAGTGTCGGTCAATCCCGGATTGATGAACGGCTTCAACAATTTTATGAAAGTGTTTTTCACTGTTTTTAACCAACTCTCCTCCTGGAAGAATAATGATATCATCAGCCAGACGAACTCCTGCCAACCCGGAAAAATATTTTTTGATCTGATCGATGAGGTAAGGATAATGATTCAGGAAGCCTTCGTCGATTACCAATAAAACTTTCTGGACGACGCCTTGTTTTTTTCCTGCCTCAAGAAACGAACGTAAGACGTCGTTCTTTTCATCAAATAAATGGGTAGTAAAAAAAACCTTGTACTGAAACTTTACCTGAAAGACCTGCTGTAAAAAATCCATTTCTATTTATAAATAGGCAATTACCAACAAAAATATTGAGAATCAATTGCGCCACACTGTGCCTGTGGTTAATTTTTTTAACCGGTATCAGGTGACTGCAAAGACTTTGGCCAATAAGAGGGAAAGGGGTAATAATAAAATGATGATCAACGCTAAATAAGTCACGCCAAAAGCCGAGGCCCAGGACGCATTCATTAAAATCAAGGCCAAAACACCCGCCTTGACCGCTTTGCCAATCAATTTTCCCTGCGGAAGGCTCATAGCCCTTTGAAGGGGTAAAAAAACCATCCAAGCCCAAAGCACCACAAAGGCCAGGGTCGTTACTATTTGATCCTTTAAAAAAGAAACATAAAGAATCCCAACCATTGCGAGCATATATAAACCCGCCGCAGCTATCAGCGTCATCTTTTTACCTCCATACACTTCTCCCTGACTGATCATGGTGATGGCAGCTATGTAAATAACTGGTATGATGGCCAGGAACCAATATTCTGTCACTTGCGATGGGATGATACTTAACCCCAGTACAAGATTTAATCCGCGGCAGATTCCCATATTCAAAGGCCCGAGAACAACGTGATGTTTCGACCACTTATTGTAAACCAATGCTGCTGCAGCAATAATGAGTGCCAGCAACCCGGAAAAATCAGAAACTAAAAAAGCAAAATAAATTCCAATGACTAATAAGGTGATGCCCAACGCGGATGCCTCGCTTCTGGATATCAGGCCACTGGGAATGGGTCGCTCAGTGCGTTCAACTTTGTCCAGTGCAGCATCAAAGACATCATTCATCACAACTCCTCCGCCATACAACCCTATCGTTGACAAGATGAGCCAAACAAGGGGTGAGAAATCTGACGGATGGGTAATCAAGAATCCCGAGATGGCAATACCCGCGAGAATGTCGGCCACTGCAGTGACTATATTTGCTGGCCGCATGAGTCGAAGGTAACCGATAATTTTTTTCTCCATGAATGCGTTAGCGGATGATCAGAGAATTTTTTTCAACACGCGGTTGTTGGCCACCGCGTAATACGGTATTCCCCGCGAACTTCTGGCTTTGATCAATATTTTTCACTGCATTGAAATCCGCTTCATTAATTTGACCGCTTTGACCAAACGCCGCGATAGCATTCTGATAGGTTACCATTCGAATCGTTTCATCGCTGATACCTTGTTGTTTCATCAACGCAGCAGTTTTGGGTACCGCTAACGGATCGCTGATTCCCCAATCGGCAGCGGAATTGATCATGATTCTTTCTGCCCCATATTGTTTGACGACTTCAACCATCCTTTCATTGCCCATTTTAGTGAAAGGATAAATGGTAAAGGCTGCCCAAAAGCCACGGTCTAAAACTTCTTTCACTGTCTCTTCATTGTTGTGATCCACAATTACCATTCCGGGATCAAGACCCTGTTCAATAGCAATATCCATACTGCGTTGAGTGCCTCTTTTCTTATCACGGTGCGGTGTGTGGATCTGGACTGGCAGTAAAGCCTCTTTCGCAAGATCGAGTTGTAGACGATAATATTTTTCTTCGGCCGGGGTCTGATCATCAAATCCGATTTCCCCCACCCCAACAACGCCTTCCTTATAAATAAATAGCGGAAGAATTTCCATCACCTGTTCTGCAAGGGCTTCGTTGTTTGCCTCCCGGGAATTGAGACCTATCGTACAGTAATGCTTTATCCCAAATTGTGACGACCGAAATCTTTCCCATCCGATGAGACTGTTGTAATAGTCACGGAATGTGGACACTCCGGTACGCGGCTGACCCAACCAGAATGCAGGTTCGATGAGGGCCACTACTCCTGCATCCGCCATGGCTTGATAATCATCAGTGGTACGCGAAGTCATATGCACATGGGGATCAAAAAATTGCATCCCTTTGATGCTGTCCATGTACTGCGACAGGGGTACTCCTGGCTGTATATCTCTTTCTGTTAAATTATGACTGCAACACATATACTGGTTTCTATTTACTGAATGGATGGTTAATCTTTTATTAGCGATGGCAATTTACATTTTTGTCAACATCATGGGCTGGCATGATGCAGGTTATGAGAACTCTTTCAGGACGCCGACCCTACTGTTCAACTTTATCCATTTGTTTGGCAAGGGTAGTCCAATTCAGCTCACCCTTCTCTATGCTGCTTTTTAGTTCTTTATCTTGTGCCAATAAATCTTTTGCCGGGCTGTATCCGCTTTGATAACACGCTAAGGCAGCAGCCCGTCGTTCGATCGGATCTTCTGAAGAAAAGATGCGCTGCATATCCGGGAAGTTCTTCTCATTGATGTAGGGGCTGACAAACATCCACAGCAAAGGATTAACCATTCTATGTGCGGCCCATCTCTCATGAGCGTAATCACACAAAGAAGTGGCGAGTTTTGGATTCATCCGTTCCTGCAGGCCCGAAATATTCAGGATTGATTTTTCGGTAAAAATAGCTTTCAATACCAATTGGTTCCAGGCAGCTTCATCCAATTGTTCAGCGCCATAAGGGTTATCGCAAATAATCGATTCCAGAACCTGACCTATGTTGCTTCGGATACCTTCGGCACAACGCTTCTTCCAGAATTCCTGATAAGCCAGAAGAGGCAATGAAGAATAAAGGGCAACCAGCTCGCTCATTTCGGCATTGAGAAATAAATTTTCAATCGCACCCGTATATTTTTCCTGTTCAGCTGACTCCAGATGTAAAATGAGCCAAACCCGGCATAGGCGATCAATGGACCAACCGGTTACCGAAAAACCTTTCCGCAATGCTTTCAACTCGTTTACCTCCCCGGGCGAAATCGTGATAATTCTTTTGCCTGTCTTCCGGGGCATCGCCACAAACGCAATATTAAATTTTGCAATGCCTGCTTTCGTCTGACATGATATAGCCTCGCTCTCCAACCAATTCCAGCCATCAGAGGAGATATTCTTCCGAATGATGGTCGCGAGAAAACTCTTTATTTGTTCCATATCCCATTAACTTCGGATTTTCAATGATCCCCTTTTTACTCAATGATGCTCGACGCCTTCAACCGATCAAATCATTGCGATCAAGATAGTCGCGGGTTTCAATTAAACATATAACATGCGTCATCACTATTCCAGATAAATATCAATAGGGCTTATTATTTATAAACAACCCAAATTAAACAAGGGTTCTGCCCAACACCACTCCACCCCATACGGCTAAAATTCCGCCGGCTACACTCATTAAAATGTAAACAAGGGCGGAGCCAGGATACTTCTGTTCAAGCAAATTAAGATTTTCAAATGCAAAAGCGGAAAATGTAGTAAAACCGCCGCAAAATCCGGTGCCAAGAAATAATCTCCACTGATCATTAGCGATACCTGTTTTTTTCATGGCAAAGGCCAGTATAAAACCCAGCAGCAACGATCCGAATAAGTTTACCGCGAGCGTTCCATAGGGAAAAATAGAATTTACACGTTTATCGATGCTGATAACACCAAGATAACGCGCAATGCTACCCATAAAACCCCCAGCCCCAACCAATAAGGCGTTATATAGATTCATGTGAACGAAAAGTAGCTTTTGCATTCATAGTTTTCTCCCACCGTACGCTCATCCCAACAGGGATATAGCTTTGAGCCGAGAATGGGAGTTGAACCCACGACCTGCTGATTACGAATCAGCTGCTCTACCTCTGAGCTACCTCGGCATATGTATCGCAAAGAACAAGTAAAAATAGTGCAAATAGTCTCCAGCGAAGCACCGTCCAGGCCTTTGGACTATAAATATAGCGAACTTCCTAAATCACAAATGAAATTTAGGGCTGGTTGTTAAAGAATCGTGATAATGTTACAACAATACCATAAATTGTCACGCTTCTATGATCTCAAAAAAATGTAAATATGCGATACACGCCCTGGTTCATATGGGAAAAGAACCGCACAAAAAGTTCCTGATTAAAGATATCTCTGTTGCCTGTAATATCCCCAAAAAGTTTCTCGAAGCCATATTACTGGATTTAAAAAGAGCGGGTGTGCTGGGTAGTAAACAAGGAAAAGGTGGAGGGTATTTCATGCGACGTGAACCATTTGAAGTGAACCTGGCTGAAGTAGTTCGATTATTTGACGGTGCCATTGCCGCTGTTCCCTGTGCTACCCATAAATTCTATGAACCATGTCCCGAATGTGAAGATGAAGAAACCTGTACGGTAAGGGATGCATTTCTTCAAGTAAGGAACGCCACTGTTGAATTGTTGAAAAACAATACACTGGACGACCTCATTCGAAAAGAAGCCAAACTAAAGGCGAGGAAGCGGAAGTAAACTTCAGCCCAGGTGATGGAGTCCTCCGAAACGCTTGGCAGTGCCTGGCCCGGGCCCGGCAGCATGATTTTCAACCTTACTAAACTAAATTTAATTAAACTTAATTTTGTTTTCGTCAGTTATTACATTTAAACCATTCTTCCACCTTAACAATATACATTATGTCAATTCGATTAGGGGATATCGCCCCGGATTTTACGGCAGAAACAACCGCCGGGACCATTCAATTCCACGAATGGCTTGGCAATAGTTGGGGAATTTTATTTTCTCATCCTGCTGATTTCACACCAGTTTGCACCACAGAACTAGGTTCCATGTCAAGGTTACATCCGGAATTCAAGAAACGGAACGTTAAAATTCTCGCGATCAGTGCCGATCCTTTGGATTCACACAAAAAATGGATTCACGACATCAATGAAACTCAAAATACAAATGTGGAGTATCCCCTCATTGCAGATCCGGAATTTAAGGTTGCAAACCTCTACGGTATGGTGCATCCCAATGTCGATAAATTTACCGTGCGCTCTGTTTTTATTATCGGCCCTGATAAAAAAGTAAAACTCATGCTCACGTACCCGGCTTCCACCGGAAGAAATTTCAATGAAATTTTGCGGGTGGTAGATAGTCTCCAGTTAACAGCCAATTATAGCGTGGCCAC
>JAYSOP010000327.1:0-2724 GCA_043722905.1 Chryseolinea sp. | reverse complement strand
GCCCTCAGTAATGTTTCTGGCAAACTGGGAAATTCCGATTTCTTACTGAATGGTTTTTTTAAGAATATCATTACATTTCTTCTCTTTGAAAACCAACCGATCGGTATTGAAACCGATCTCAAAGCACGCTATATAGACCTCAATCAATTATTTGCCCTGGGCTTTGGGAGTAGCGACGAAAGTACGCTTAACGATCAATACACATTCCGTCTTTCCCGACATGTCAATCTCAATTTCAATTGCGACATCAAAAGTTTGAAGTACAAACGGTTTCACGCAAAAGCGGTTTTGGGTGACCTGCTGGTGAAAAATCAGATGGCTGTCTCACGAAATCTTTCATTGAATACGATGGGGGGCAATCTAAAACTTTCAGGCATCGTAGACGGACAAAATCCAAAGGCTATTGACGTAGTGACTACGTTAAGCCTTAACGGCATACACCTTGACAGTGCCTTCTATGTTTTTGAAAATTTCAATCAGACTTTTATTCAGGATAAACACTTGAAAGGCCGGGCTACGGCAGACGTCAATCTGGAGATGACCTTGAATCAGAATCTCAGATTATTCCAGGAAACCCTGATCGCTGACATTGGTATCTCCATTGCCAAAGGCGAATTGAACAACTTTGAGCCATTGAAAAAACTCGAACGCTATGTAGGTGGTGATGAAGGACTAAACAGACTGAGATTCTCAGAGCTTAAGAATGATATTCATATTGAAAATAAAAGTATTTATGTCCCGATGATGGAGGTAAGAAATAATGTAACGGATATTAAAATCAGCGGCACCCATACATTCGATCAGCGCATCGATTACAGGCTTATTACTCCGCTTCGGAGAAAACGCATTGTAGAGGCGGATGCTCAAAATGCCATGGAAGAGGATGCGCAGGGCCACACACGATTATTTCTCAAAGTCACAGGAACAACTGACGATTATCGCATCTCTTATGATACGGAGGCTGTCAAGAAAAAAATTGTCAGCGACTTGAAACGGGAAGTGCAGGAACTGAAAGATGCATTTAAAACCAAAGGCAAAAAGAAAGACAAAGAACTTGAGCTAGACAAGGAGGATTATTTTGAATGGGAAAATTAGAGCTGAAAGCTTAAAGCAAAAAGTAAAAAGCTTTCCCGGCGTGACCCTGAAGTTAACAGAACGAATAGCAACAGGTTTGCTTGGCCTACCGAAGGCAAGCTTTCGGCTTTCATCTTTTTGCTTTCTGCCTCTTCGGTGTCTCCGCAGGGTCTCCTGTCTCAGGGACCCTGCGGTTTAAGGGATCAAACCAATTAAATCAAAACCACAGTATTTCTGCGCGTCTAAAGCTTTGTGGTTAGGTTCTAGCAGTTTAAGAAATAGCGCCCTTTATAAAATCATTTAAAGGCTTTATTGTTTTACATGCGGTGGCTATTGCATGTATAAATTTTTTTTCCATTACTTGTTTATCGGTAAAGGTTCGGGATACAACAAAGCTCTTGAATCTCAACAAGTGAATCTGTGGGTGGTCTTTCGGATATCCCTTTGGCGTGGTCTTCAGCTTATCAAATTCATCAAAGCCTTTAAATAACTCACGAAATTTTTTACCGTTCATGATCTTCATCAGGCTCGCATGGTTATAATCTATCTCCTGCCGGATTTTGCCAAGGTTCACTGCATCGGGCATGTACATCCCGCCTGCGATAAAACTTTTGTTTCCGGGCTGGATATGAAGATAGTAGCCAGGCTCCTGTTCCATTTTTCCATTCGGAGAAAATCCTGCACCCATGTTTGTTTTGTAGGGTCTTTTGTCTTTGCTGAAGCGAACATCCCGGTAGATCCTGAAAGGAAGTTTTTTAGGATTTAATCCAGACAGGCCTCCCTCAAACTTGACAAGCTCATGCAAAATCGCCCCCACCAGATCTTCAAAATTTTGTTTGGCTTCCAGGTATCTCGGTTTATTTTTCTCAAACCAATCCCGGTCATTGTTTTTGCTAATATCTTTTAAGAATTTAAAAATAAATTCCAGCTTCATCTTTTTACTATTAAATTTTTCAGACGATATTCTTTCCACTATAAAAACTCAACAATCGTTTCAAGACTGATGCCGCGAGAAGCTTTAACGAGTATGGTTGCGTTGCTTACAGGAAATTGTTTCAGTTCCAGGATCAATTCATCTTTTTTAACGAAATATTTTGCCTTGGGTAACTCTCTGAGGGCTGCTTTAAATAAATGGCCACACAGATAGACACTGGTAAACCCTTTTTCCCTGATGAGCTTTCCGATGGCTCCATGTTCCTTGTCGGCTTCATCCTCGAGCTCAAACATATCACCCAGTATCAACACTTTGTTTTCGGCGCGCATGGCAGCCAGGCTTTCGATCGCTGCCTGCATGGAGCTCGGGTTGGCATTATAGGCATCGAGTATAATGGTATTGTTTCCTTTTCGCAGGATTTGTGAACGCATATTGCCCGGTACATATTCTGCGATAGCCTGGTTAGCCTGCTTACTGTCAACACCAAAATATTTCCCGATGCATAAGGCCGCGGCAATGTTTTCAAAGTTATAACCACCGATTAGTTGGGTTTGCAGGTTTTCGCCCCCATCAGTTTGAACACTCACCATGGGATCGGCATGGATCAATTCCGCGCGGTAATAATCACCTTCTGCCGGATAATAAACCGGATTGCTAAATGATTTCACCAGATTTACCAGCAACGGATTTCGGGAATTAACGAATACCGTTCCATT
>JAYSOP010000326.1:0-2456 GCA_043722905.1 Chryseolinea sp. | reverse complement strand
GTATAGCCTTCAGGAGTCAGATGGAAAAATCAGCATCCCCATGTACGGTTTTACCGAAAGCCTTAACATTTCAGTGAGTGTAGCCATTTGTTTAAATACTGTTTTAGGCAAGCTCAGGAAATCAGAAACGGAAATCGGTTTATCACAGGAAGAAAAAGAAAACATCAAACTGACATGGTATCGAAAAATTGTAAAACGATCGGATGTTTTGGAGCGCGCGTTTCTCAGCACAAATGAGTAACTTACTGCGCTTTATGGGAGTACATTCTTTATGCGTTGGGTGAAGCGATTTGTAATATCCGTAGTTTTGATGTTGTTGATCATCATCTGTGTTTGCAATGTCTGGATTGTGACAAGTACAGAAGGAAAAGTTTTTTCGGATATTAATTTACTTCCCGATCATCAAATCGGACTTGTATTAGGAACCAGTCATCGCTCCGTAGGCGGAGGCCCGAATCCGTTCTTTCACAACCGCATCGAAACGGCGGCCGCCTTGTATTCCCTGGGTAAAATTGATCATTTCATTCTCAGTGGTGATAACAGCACTGTTTTTTATAATGAACCGCTAGAAATGCAAAAGGCACTCATTAAAAAGGGCGTTCCTGCATCTGCCATTACCCTCGATTACGCTGGTCTGCGTACCCTGGACTCCATTGTCAGAAGTAAAAAAATATTTGGCCAAAACAAGATCACCATTATTACGCAACCTTTTCACAGTTACAGAGCACTCTTTATTAGCCGGTATTATGAGATGGATGCTGTTGCCATGGTGGCCGAAGAGCCTGAGCTTGACGGTACTTTTAAAGTACGCTTAAGAGAATACCTGGCCCGCACCAAAGCGGTACTGGATCTATACATTTTTAAAACGGATCCTCGTTTTATGGGCGATAAAGAAAAAATTAATATTACATCCTGATGCAACCCGAATGGGCATTCTTTGGTTTAATGAGTAATCTTCAAATAATATAATCCTGTGTATATCCTTATTGGTAGATTTTCAAGTCTGATCCGATCCAGCTTTTTCCTGTTACTTTTTTTGGTGTCTTTTGTTGCGGTAGGACAAACTGTAGTAAAAGGCAAAGTAACCGATGCGCAATCAGGTGATCCCATTCCTTTTGCTAATATTATTTTTAAGGGAACTACCATGGGTACCACAACTGATTTTGATGGCAATTTTTCCCTTAGGCCAACCACATCGGTGGATTCGCTCGTGGTTTCATACATTGGCTACACGACCCGAACAAAAAAAGTGGCAGAGGGAGTTACCCAGGTGCTGAATTTTCAGTTAGAAGAGGTGACTACCTCGCTGAAGGAAATTGTTTTTCTGGCAGGTGAAAATCCCGCATTCCAAATTCTTCGCAACGTTGTCAGAAATAAAGTTGATAATGACAAACGCAAGCTCACTGCCTATGAGTATGATACCTATACTAAAATAGAAGTTGACGTAGACAACATGACTGATAAATTCCGGAAAAGGAAGGTCATAAAAAAAATCACACAGGTATTAGATAGTGTCGAAAGGATCGCTGGAGAAGATGGCAATCCGATTCTGCCAATATTTATTTCGGAAAGTGTTTCAAAGTTTTATTATAGAACCGACCCCCAGCTGAAACTCGAAAATATCCTGAAATCCAAAATTAATGGAATTGGTATCTCGGACGGAACTTTGGTTACCCAATTTGTAGGATCTTCTTTTCAGGAGTATAATTTCTATCAGAACTGGCTCAATATTGTTAGCAAAGATTTTGTTTCTCCTATCGCGGATGGCTGGAGACTGTATTACAACTATGATCTTACGGATAGCGTTTACATAGGGGACTATTTCTGTTACCGGCTCGATTTTTCACCCAAAAGTCCGCAAGACCTGGCCTTCAGCGGCACCATCTGGATAACCAAAGATCAATGGGCTGTAAAGCAGGTCGATGCCAGCGTGGGAAAGCAGGCGAATCTAAACTTTATCGAAAAGATCAGGATCCAGCAAGAACTCGAACCATCTTCAGAGGGCGCGTGGATACCCGTTAAAAACCGCGTATTAATTGATGTCAGTGAGCTGAGCAAGTTTTCTGCAGGCATGCTCGCCAAGTTTTACACCTCTAATAAAAACGTGATCGTGAACAAGCCGAAACCTGTTTCTTTTTATGAAAGGGAAATTCTGATGGAAGAGGATGCGCGCCAGTTTGAGAATGAAACGTATTGGGATACACTCAGGCACGAGCCTCTATCCGAAACGGAGAAGAATGTGTATAGGATGATCGATACACTTCAGAATATTCCTGTGGTGAAAACATATACTGACCTGATAAAAATTGTTGTGAATGGTTATTACACAGCAGGGAAAATTAGTATTGGTCCCTACATTTACCTTTTGGCGTACAATAATATTGAAGGTCTGAGATTGCAACCAGGGTTTAAGACAAATTATGACTTCAGTAAAAAGTGGGTCATGGGTGGTAGCC
>JAYSOP010000325.1:0-5723 GCA_043722905.1 Chryseolinea sp. | reverse complement strand
ACTACTGAACCCATATATTTTTTGATCAGGTCGGGATGCTTTTGTACGGCTTCTCCGAAGGAACAGAATATTATTCCCATTTCACCCAATGTTTCCTTGAAGGTTGTCGCAACGGACACGCTATCAATTACCGCATCTACCGCAATGCCGGTAAGCCGTTTTTGCTCGGTCAGAGAAATGCCTAGTTTTTCAAAAGTCTTAATTAATTCAGGATCAATCTCCTCCATGCTTTTGGCTTTCGCACTTTGCTTGGGAGCAGAATAATAAATAATGTCCTGATAGTTAATTTCAGGATACGTTACATTAGGCCAGCGGGGCTCCTTCATTTTTACCCACTGTCTGTAAGCCTTCAGTCTCCACTCAAGAAGCCATTCTGGTTCGTTCTTTTTGGCGGATATAAACCTTACGATATCTTCACTCAGGCCTTTGGGAGCAGAATCCGCCTCAATGTCGGTTGTCCAACCATGTTCGTATTCTTTTGAAGTGAGTTCCTCTAAAACCTGGTTATCTTTACTCATATAGCCTATTTAGACTGATTTTAATTAGTACAAATCTATAACAAAATGTGGATTTAAAGGTTCTTTGGGAGGTATTAAACGCCTGACTTTTGATCATTTATCCATTCAGGAGCCAAGATCCAGACTTCTGTCGAGACTTTCTTCCAGCGAAATCATAGTTTCTGTTCTTTCAATACCATCGATTTGCTGAATTTTGTCGTGTAAGACCACTTTGAGGTGGTTGGTGTCCTTGCAGTGAATTTTCACGAACATACTGTAATTGCCGGTGGTGTAATGAATGCTCGTGACCTCGGGGATGGTCTTCAACTTTGTCATTACCTGTTCATATAATGCGCTTTTTTGAAGAAAAATGCCTATGAAAGCAGTGATATCATATCCCAGCTTAGCATAATTCACTTTGAGAGTGGTTTTTTCAACAATACCAGCTTCTTCCATCTTGCTCATGCGCACATGAACTGTTCCCCCCGAAACAAATGCCCTCTTGGCAACCTCTGTGTACGGTTTTTTGGCATCCTGCATGAGGATTTCCAAAATTTTCAAGTCTATATTATCAACTTTTAAATTTTCGGCCATATTCAAATTTGATTTTTAGCTGATCTTCAAAAATAATAAAAAATAATAAAAATAATACAATTGTTGATCCCTTGCGTTGATCGATATGGCAATAATATTGTTTCTTTGTTGCGTTATTAACAATCACAACACACATTGTAGGGTGTTGAAACTGGCAGACAAGCCCTCCGGTCTCGGGGGTGGAGAAACAGGAAAAAAGTTTCGCTGATCTGCCCGATCTTAAAGGGTTTCATTAAGATCGGGAATATTCGGTAAACCTAACCGCTCCGTGGAGGTTCGAACCCTTCCCCTACAGCAAATATGTTCTTTAAAATTGTAGGGTGGTGAAATTTGGCAGACATACCCTCCTGTCTCGGGGGTGGGGAGCAAAGGATAAACACAGGATAATGGGTTGACCACTAAGAAGTTTTCTTATGTCCTGCGGCTAACTTCCCCGTGGAGGTTCGAACCCTCCCTCTACAGCAGCTCAGTTTAGGTTAATGAGTTATTCAGAGCTAAACCCACTATTTCGATAGGGATCGAAAGGTGGGTTTTTTTGTGTCCTTTTACCTGAGATGGTCTTGATTTGCTGGTAAACAATCGTTTGCTTTGAATCGGTGTAATTGGTTAAATTTATCTTTCCTATGAAATCGTTTCCCTGGTTTAAGCATTATCCCAAAGGTATACCGCACGAAATTCCGCTTTACGAGTTCAATTCTGTTATCCATCTGTTTGAGGAAAGCTGTAGGAAGTATGCAAATAAAGTGGCCTTTGAAAATATGGGGGCACGCCTTACCTATGGCGAGCTTGACAAACTAACGTCAGATTTCGCAGCGTATCTTCAAAAAGATTTGGGATTAAAAAAAGGAGAACGAATCGCCATACAAATGCCCAACTTGCTACAATTCCCTGTCGCTTTCTTTGGCGCTTTACGCGCAGGATTAATTGTCGTAAATACGAATCCGCTCTACACCCCCAGGGAAATGGAGCACCAATTCAAGGATTCCGGCGCCGTTGCGATTGTCATTGTCGCCAATTTCGCGAGCAACCTGGAGAAGATCATTTCCAAAACACAGATCAAACATGTGATCGTTACCAGTTTGGGAGACATGCTTGGCGGGTTAAAAGGTGCTATCGTCAATTTTGTAGTAAAAAATGTAAAGAAAATGGTTCCCGCCTATCACCTTCCTGAAGCCTTATCTTTCAAGGCGGTTATGCGGAAAGGCCGGGCGTTGAAACGTAACAAACCCGAAGTTAACAACGATGATATAGCGGTATTGCAATATACGGGTGGTACGACTGGGGTATCGAAAGGTGCCAGGCTTTCTCACGGGAATCTCGTGGCGCATAATTCTATGATAACCTATTGGTTTCAACCCTATCTGAATAGAGGAGGAGAGGATCTGATTATTACAGCCATTCCCATGTATCACATATTTGCTTTGACCGTTAACGGATTATTGATGTTCAGTACCGGAGTGAAAAACGTGCTGATCACTAACCCGCGTGATATGAAAGGGTTTTGCAAAGAATTGCACAAACATAAGTTTACCATTCTGACGGGGGTGAATACTTTATTTAATGGACTATTAAACAGTCCGGCATTTAAAGACCTCAATTTTTCACATCTCAAAGGTGCGATTGGTGGCGGGATGGCCGTTCAGGATGCTGTGGCAACACGTTGGAAAGAAGTAACGGGAAAACCCCTTCTGGAAGGGTATGGTTTAAGTGAAACTTCTCCCGTGTTATGTTGCAATCCATTGGATGGAAACCAACGAATGGGAACCATAGGCATACCGATGCCGAGTACAGAGGTTTCTATTTTTGATGATAACGGAAAGGAACTATTACAAGGGGAAGTAGGTGAAATCTGCGCCCGCGGCCCCCAGGTAATGTCAGGATATTGGAATCAGGATAACGTAGGTGTGTTCCTGACCGGTGGTTGGTTTAAAACCGGAGATATCGGTAGCATGGATAAGGATGGTTTTTTTAAAATCGTTGATCGTAAAAAGGACATGATCAAAGTTTCTGGATTTAATGTTTTTCCCAATGAAATTGAAAATGTCTTAGCAGGACACCCCAAGGTTCTCGAAGTGGCTGCCATCGGTGTCCCGGATAGTAAATCAGGAGAAGTGATTAAGGTGTTTGTTGTTAAAAAAGATCAAAGCCTGACAGAAAAAGAATTGCTGGATTTTTGCCGTGAGAATCTAACCAATTATAAAATTCCGAAACACTTTGTTTTTAAAAATGAACTCCCTAAAACAAATGTGGGTAAGATCCTCCGAAGGGCGCTCAAAGAAGCCGAGCCCGCGGTCGTGAGCAGTCATTAGCGTTTTTGTTGTTTAATTTTTTTGTCAATCGTAAAATTGTTAATTGTCAACTGATCATGATCGGATTTTTTGAACATCAGTATTTATCCTACAAAAAGAATCACATTAAAAATTTGTTGGCCCTGGCAAAAGCGGATGGAAATGTCCACCCAAAAGAGGAGTTGCTTCTTTTTAAGATTGGCAAGCGCTATGGTCTGAAGGAAAGACAAATCAAAGAACTTATCGCCAGCGATGAAAAACATACCATTATCGTTCCGGACAACCACAACGACAAAATGAATCTGATTTATGATTTGTTATTGATGATCCATGCCGATGAACGGGTCGTGAAGAATGAGCTTGAATTTTTTGAGAACGCGGTTAAAAAATTCGGCATGAAAAAAGAAATGGTCAAGTGGTTGCTTTCTGTATTTGAGAAAAAGGGAATGCCTCCTCCGGAGGAAGACTGGGAAGAAATTAAACTGGAAGCAAAGGAAAAGTTTTCATTGAAGTGAGATTGTTCCTGCTTAAGCTCCTGTTAGTCGGTCAGTGGTGAGGCCTTCTCGGAATTGGATTTGAATAAATTAGCAATTGGTTTCTGACCTTGAGTCACGCCCCACAATTCTTCGTCGCTAAAGCTTACGGCGACAAGGTCACACCTTCACTAAAGGTACGCCGGACAAAGTTCCGCTGTTTAAATCAGCATTTCTATTCAAACGTGGTTTTTACCCTGTACCATTTCCGGGCGTGTAAACCAGAACGAGGAGCGGACCTGCTTCAGTTTCCCATAACAGAGCCTTAACAATTTGACAATCTGGCAGTTCTTTGGGAGAAGTAATGCTAACCATCCAGATTTATTACCAGGAGAGTTTTCATTCGCAAACGCAAGTGCCGATATCAAGTGCACAAAAGCCATCAAAAAATTGGCCGGGTATAAGATATCTTGTTCACTTAAGACTCAAATTTGGTGAAAACTGGTATAATTATTATGGAGAATGTGGTTACCACTAAATACTTTCTGAACATAAACCCTGAAGTATGACCAATTCCTTAAATTGAGAGCACTATCGTGATGGCTTATGGATGAATACAGGAAACTGACCAGTCAGGAAAAAGCGCTGCGCATCAATTTAAGTAGGGCTATTTACGGCTCCTTCGCTGAAATTGGGGCTGGCCAGGAGGTTGCTGCAAACTTTTTTAAGGTCGGGGGCGCTTCTGGCACCATTGCTAAAACCATCTCAGCATATGACATGAAATTCAGCGATGCGATTTATGGCGTGTGTGATCGATATGTTTGCGAAGACCGCCTGACTCAGATGCTGGACCATGAATATGTTTTGCTTGCCGAGCGACTTCCTCATCGGATAGAAACCACTCGTTTTTTCGCTTTCGCGGATACGGTAGAAATTATTAACTATGAACGCACCAATCAGGGCCACGGGTGGATGGGACTTCGGTTCCAGTTAAACCCATTAACAGAGCCCAATGAGTGTGTGATTCACATTAAAATGCACGACAACGATCCGCTTCAACAACAATTGGGAATTGGAATTGTCGGCGTCAATATGATCTACGGGTGTATGTTCATGAGCGAGCCGGAAGAAATACTGATGTCGCTCATCGATGGGTTGACCGGCAGAAGAGTTGAGATCGATATGTTCAGACTATCCGGCCCTGATTTTAAGCATGTCGATAACAGGTTAATGGCATTAAAGCTCGTTAAGAACGGATTGACTAAGGCTGCCATGTTCGGTCCCAGTGGAAACGTGATGCAACCCTCGGATGAATTGTACAAAAAGAATGTGCTCGTTTTACGCGGACGTTTTCGCCCGCCTACCAATGTCAACGTTGATATGTTGTTGTCTTCACGCCGTCATTTTAAACGAGAGCCTGATGTCGACCGGTCCAAAATTATGCTCATTTCGGAGCTCACCCTGAATGACCTGAGTCCGGATGGTAAAATTGATGAAAGAGATTTTCTTCATCGGGCCGATATCATTTGCTCGTTAGGTCAAAACGTGCTGATCTCGAACTATTTCGAATACTACCGACTCGTGGATTATTTATCACGCATTACCAGGGGCAAAAAAATAGGCATTACCATGGGCATATTTGCTCTTCAAAAAGTGTTTGAAGAAAAAACGTATGAGAATCTTCGCGGCGGTATCCTGGAATGTTTCGCTTCGCTCTTTGGTACAAACGTTAAACTTTACATCTACCCCGCCCTCCGGAAAGATAAAACTCTTTTTACGCTGAAAGATTTTGAACAGCAACTGCCGAATAATTTAAAGAATATTTTCCGGTACCTGGTCGACAACAATAAGCTGGAAGACATTAACGATGC
>JAYSOP010000324.1:0-4878 GCA_043722905.1 Chryseolinea sp. | reverse complement strand
TATTTTCTTTAATAAATCTTTCCGTGAGGGCCAAACCGATACCCGTTGCTCCGCTCGTAATAATTATATTGTTTGGAATTGACATACTGATTGAGATTCAATTCGGTTTATATCGGATGTGAACCCAGGTGAAACTAAGCAGGAAACCCCGTAGGTGAAAATTTTTTTAAACCGGGTTTCTTAAAATATTTTTGCATTATTTTTTTGCCGACTCCTTGTCCTTCAGCCCAAACTCCTTCATAAGGTCAGCGCCATACTTGCGGATGGTTTCAATAATGGGAATGGCTTTTAATCCTCTTTTGGTAATTGTATACTCCACTTTTGGTGGAACTATGGGATGCACTTTACGTGTAATAAAGCCTTCTGCTTCCAAACTCCGCAGCACACTTGATAACATCTTGTGTGTGATATGCGGAAGGTCTTTTTTTATTTCCCCATAGCGAAGGGTTTTTTCACGCAAGCGCCATAGGATGGGCATTTTCCAGGTCCCGCCTATACGATCCATGGCAAACTCCACCGGGTTGTAATAAACTTTCTTGTCGTAAATAAAGTCAGGCATGATTTAAAGTTCACAAATTACCATTTTGAAAGCAAACTTGAATTCCCTTACCGCGGCGAAGATGTGGAAATTCAAACAACCCTTCAATTCTTTCCTTTAAGATAGTATCCTACTTAATGGAAAGCATGTTGTTTTAGGGAACATACACGGTGCAATTTTGAGTTAATGAATCAAAATAAATACACCCGTATGAGAAAAATATCTTTCATGGTCCTTGCCCTACTGAGTACGCTAGCCACCTGGGCACAACACAATGCCGGCCACAATGGAAAAGTTTTGATGATTGTTTCCAACCCAACGGTAAGTAAACAAACCGGCTGGCCTATCGGTGCGTGGTATGCAGAAGTGTCACACCCATACTGGGCATTTATGGAAGCAGGGTACGCGGTTGACATCGCCAGTCCTGATGGAGGTGAAGTCAAATTCGACAGCTTCAGCGACCCGGAAGATCCCAGCAAATACGCGGCATTCGATTACGTCTCTTTAGGATTTAAAAAAGATCCCGCGAAAATGCAAATGATGAAGCATACCCTGAAACTTTCAATGGTAGATCCGAACAATTATAAAGCGATTTTTCTTTGCGGAGGTCAGGGCCCGATGTACACCTTTATTGATAACAATGAACTACAAAAATTCTTTGCTGACTTCTATCAGTCCGGCAAGCCTGCGGCAGCCATCTGCCACGGGACTTGTGTGTTGTTAAAGACTAAACTACCCGATGGTAAATTTTTGGTGGAAGGTAAAAGGTGGACAGGCTTTGCATCATCTGAAGAACAATATGCTGACAATTATGTAGGCATGAAGATCCAGCCATTTCGGATTGAAGACGAGGCGCGCAAAATGCCGAACAGTCGATTTGTGGTAGGTGCTCCTTTCTCTGCCTTTGCCGTCCAGGATGGAAATCTGATAACAGGTCAGCAACAAAATTCCGGTGCCGCCGCGGCAGAGTTAGTAATACAGGAACTAGAGAGGCAACGCAAAAATATACCAACCTATGTTTTGGTTCATGGCGCCTGGGCCGATGAGAGTTCCTGGGGTTTTGTAAGAAACGAGCTGGCCTTGAATGCCAATGTAGTGGTGGCGAATCTTCCGGCACACGGCATCGACCTGACGGCTGCGAATGCTGTTTCGCTAAGTGATTACGTGAAGAATGTCACAGAGGTTGTCAATCAACAACCGGGACAAGTAATATTGGTTGGACACAGCATGGCCGGGATGGTGGTTTCTCAGGTGGCGGAGAATCTTCCTTCTAAAATCAATAAGATAATTTATGTTTCAGCCTACCTGCCAAAAAATGGCGAAGATCTTTTAACCCTGTCCGGGCAGGATGCAGAAAGTAAAGTTGGTGGAGCACTGGAATTTACGGCAGATTATTCTGCGGCTACCATTAAGAAAGACATGATTATTCCCTCAGTTTGTTCCGATTGTCCGGATTTCATGAAAGACGCACTAGTGAAGTATCACAAACCGGAACCTGCTAAACCGCTTGGTGAAAAAGTATTATTAACAAGTGCAAGGTTTGGAAAGGTGCCTAAATATTATATTCATACCAGTCAGGATCAGGCGGTAGGATATGCGTTGCAGAAAATGATGGTAAAGAGTAATGGTACGATCAAGCAAACTTTCACCATGAATACTTCGCACCTTCCTTTCGTGGTGCAGCCACAGGAATTTGTCCGGATTATAAACGGCATTAAATGAACTATAAGGTAGTAGGCTTTATGATCTTTTTTTTGAATGGGAGCGAGTCTTTTTCTCAGACTCCGGTGGAGGTGTTTGGAGGGCATAAGAAAGTCACCGTAGATATCTTATTCTTTAAATATTTTCAGCACCACAAAAACGAAAATTCAAAATTCCTCTTCTTTAATCGGACTCGTGCCAGTATAGACTACCGTCAAACATCTTCAACATTTCTACCCACCTTTGGTTTCACCCAAGCCATTTCTTACAATCTTCACAAGTTAAAAGGTTTTGCACCAGTGGCCGTTGTGCAGATTTTTCAGAGTGGTGTATTTCCAAAGGTGGGTATTCAATACTTTCATCACAAAAATAGTTTTACTTTTTTTTCCTGGCTGGTAGCCGAAACCATGAGCAATCCCTACATCGACTTTTTTATTCTGACGCGATTCGAACCCAGACTATCGGATAAACTAAATATTTTCGCTCAGTTGGAGTTGGTAAATGCATTCCCTACCGAGGCAGAGGCAAACTATAGTTTTATACAACGATTGCGTTTAGGATTAAAAATCAGAATCTGGCAGTTTGGACTGGGTGCTGATTTTAATGAATCGGGGATTGCGTCATTTACCAATACGAATAACCTTGGGGTATTTCTCAGACATGAATTCAATTGAGCCTATGTCATTAATGGTATTTGTATTTCCGATACCGAGCCTTCGGTGGTTATTCACAGTCCGAATGTTTTGTCCTTACGCTCGGAGACCGTTCTTAGCAAAACTTGCTTCAATTAACTTTTATTATGCAGATAGGTTCAGTCGGCTTAGCAAGTGAATCATCCTTGGATAATTTCAAATGCACGAATACCTTTTCCCCGGAACCATGGCATGACCCCATCCCAGGATTTCCTCATGCTTGAGATTACTGCGAGGCCGTAGAAAACCTGATTCAATCAAGGCGCCTGTATGGAAATATACAGCGTCCATGTCGGAAATAGTCTCTTCCGGGAAATGAGAGAATCCACCATCGGGTTTACGACACGTGAGTATCCACTCCGTTGCTTTTTTATAGGGTTCCCGGGTGCGCGGGTCCGTCGGATCAGTCAATTGCCGGAGAATATAAAGCGCGTCGAAACAGGCATGGACATCCCATTCAGGCTCGCGCAAATGCCAGGAACCATCTTTCTTCTGGTCCCGGAGCACACGGTTAATCATGGCATCAGCTTTTGGTGTAGGCTCGCCCACCAGTCGGAAATAATGTGCGGCATGAAAGGTAGACGCAACATGGTCCTGTAGATAACCGTCCTCCTTTTGCTCACGAATAATATATTCGCGCATCTTGCTGTCAATGAACTCCGGCATTTTCTGACCGACTGCGCAAAAGAACAAGGGAAAGAAACTTGTGGTATAGAGTGGTAGCTTTTTGAATTCTCCGTTCTTAAAAAAATACTCGATCACAGACATCGGGTCAAACCGTGGTTTAACACCCATGATGCGGAGCGATACGATTGCCTGGACAGTATTGTATAATTTGGCGAGTGGCCCGGTTTGATCCATGCTTCCCGTTGTCGGATAAAAGGCGCCATCGGATTTTTGGCACGATTGAAAAAACGAAGCGGTTTCATCAGGATATGGGAGGGGCCATCCAAAGGTGGAGGAGAGTATTGTGGCATATGCCGGAGAGGCAAGACCTGACAAGCCAGTATCAGACGTGCCTTTGTAAGCCGGATCGATTCCGGGTCGAAATGAGCCGTCGGGGTTAGCCACCCGATGAATAAATTCCTGTATGCCGCTTAAAATATCACGATCATCGCGCGCACACGAATTAAGACTGAGGGAAATGCCGCCGGCACACATGGCGGCCCTGACAACAAACTTCCGGCGATTCAGATTGATCATGACCTGGCTTTTTTCTAGTTGTTTAAACTTCAGAGGCATGCCCCTTTACGCTTTAAATTATCATTTTAATAAAATCCTTTGTCCCGCTTGATGCAGGTTAGGTATTAGGTTGAGTATTAAATTGTCCTACAGCATCAAACGCTATTTGAAACGAAACTACCATTTTATACCAGCCCCTGCAAGGGTACATAATATTTGTTGGCGAACGTAAAAGACCTTTTATCCAGGAATATTTTTCGTAGGCTTTAGTATTCATCAAACAAGGTAAATTAACGTTCAGCGATGAGAACTTGAGACCTACTATGTTATACAGACCTTATTTCCCTGTTTCCCTATTCGCTATGCCCGCGCATCTTCAATCCACTTTCCGCGCCACGATTTTCTCAGTCTCCTGAAAAATGTCGTCGTCAAGTTTTAAGGATAGATTTTTCATGGTCTCTTCTTTGTGGCAATGGTATATACTTTTTAGATATACTACAAATTTGTAGGAGTTGTCCACCGGCATGAAGCATGAAGGCCATTGATTAGTATTTTGTTGGAAGTTGTGCACCAACTCCAAACTCATTCATTTTCCTTTTCTATTTTTTCAATCAAATTCTCGGTGTCGTGGGATATGAGCAGTAAATTTTACTCCATTTCGAAATCTCAATTGTAATTTGATCAGTCTGCTTTGATTACGTTAATCATGTTGCCATACAAACTCACTCTCAATTTCAATGGATTTTTTGTTTCTAAAAATAAACC
>JAYSOP010000323.1:0-5309 GCA_043722905.1 Chryseolinea sp. | reverse complement strand
TGATGGCCTTAATAATAGTGCGTTCAACATAATTGCTGCCGGTTAGTTTTTTGAGCCCTGTAAAAATAATGGGATGGTGGCTTATAATAAGGTTACAATTGATTTTAATCGCTTCCTCTACAACCTCTTCCGTACAATCGAGTGTGACCAATATTCCTGTCACTGCCTGTGAGGGATCACCTGTAAGCAAACCCGCATTGTCGTAAGCTTCCTGATAAGCCATCGGCGCGATCGATTCCAGATGGTCGGTGAAATCCTTTATTGTTAAAATGGCCATAAATTGTTTGCGCGTGCAAATTAAAACTAAATAGCTTTACTGGAGTTTTTTAATGACGTAGGTTGATCTTGCATCCGTATATGACACCATGGGTAAATTTCAGAGGAAGGCTGACTTTTATTATTCAGGATAAATAAGGAAATCTGATCAATAGTCGGTTATTTTTGCGTTTTATGAAAGTATTAACACCCCTGTTATTTCCTTTCTCCATTTTGTTCGACGCTGTTACCAGTGCTCGCAACCGACTGTATGATCTCGGTATTAAGCCTTCTGCGAAATTTGATGTACCCTTGATAAGCGTGGGAAATCTTTCCGTGGGGGGTACAGGAAAAACTCCCATGATAGAATACCTTATCCGTTTAATGTCGGGGGAGTACACCCTGGCAACGCTTAGCCGGGGTTATGGCAGAAAAACAAAAGGGGTGCATATTGTTGACGATCTGGACGATGCCTCCACTGTGGGGGATGAACCTCTTCAATTTTACAGAAAATACAAAGGTAAAGCGGTGGTGGCCGTGGGGGAAGAAAGAGCCTTCGCTATACCCTATATCCTTCAGCAACATCCCGGGATCAACCTTATTTTATTAGATGATGCCTATCAGCATCGCAGGGTTAAACCCTCCTTCCAGATACTGTTAACTGATTATCATAACTTGTTTGTGGACGACTATTTGCTTCCGGCAGGTCGGTTAAGGGAATCCAGAACTGGTGCGAGCCGCGCAGATGTGGTTATTGTGACCAAATGCCCTGCAAATGTATCTGATGATGAGATGATGGCAATAGAAAGTACGATCAGAAGATATAACCATAAAG
Organism: Chryseolinea sp.; assembly: GCA_043722905.1. Classification (GTDB taxonomy): domain Bacteria; phylum Bacteroidota; class Bacteroidia; order Cytophagales; family Cyclobacteriaceae; genus Chryseosolibacter. Next base: position 4,219 of record JAYSOP010000323.1, on the reverse strand, counting down.
CCGTTTTTTTTACTAAAATCAGCTACGGCAATATTTTGCCCGCCACTGGTGAATCGGTGTACAAACCTGAAAGGATTATTCTGGTTACCGGAATTGCCAATCCCAAACCGTTAAAAGAATATCTTGAGAAAAATTATAATCTGGTCAAACACTTTTCATTTCATGACCATTATGATTATTCACAAAATGATTTACAAAACATCTGTGAAGCGGCCAGGCGGGAAAAGGCCGTAGTGGTTACCACAGAGAAGGATATTGTCAAGATGGACATAAAACAATTTGATTCAGGATCAGTATCACTGAATTATCTGCCCATCGAAATCCAATTTTTAAAAAATGGAAAGGATTTTGATGAGATGGTTCTAAACGTTTCCACAAAGCATGTTGTATAATAAAAATTTCGTTGGGTTCACGTATGATAAGCGCCTGCCAGTATTTCTCCTCATGCGATTGCGTAAGTTATTTTTCGTTTTCTTTCTGTTGTTGAATAGTATTGTGTCAATTGCTCAGGACGTTGAACAGCCACAACGGAGAGGCTCCCGTGTAATTGATGACACGACAAAACAGATCTATGGGCCTAACACCTCCCGATATTTTTTTGAACGGGATGTATTTTACAACCGGGAGAAATTTTACTCCATTGATACGCTGAGCCGAAATTTTCACCGCAACAGCTCATATGTTTCAAAAAATAACAACCTTTATCAGGATTTAGGCAACATCGGCACGGCTATACGACCTATTTTTTATCAGACACCTGAAACAATAGGGGTAAGCGCTGGTTTTCATTCTTACGACCTTTACTGGGATACTGAAACCATCCGCTATTTTGATACTAAATCTTCCTACTCAAATATGAGCCTCATCCTGGGAGGTAAGGGCAGGTCTCTCACCCGGGCAACTTATAGCCGGAACATAAATGCCAATTGGAATTTCGGGTTCACATACCGCGGATTGTTTGTTGATAAACAAATACAACGGAGGGGAAAAGCCGACCGGATCACCCGGAGTAACTACTACGATGCTTATACCACGTATCAGAATAAGGATAGTACTTATCGGTTATTCTCCAATTTCAGAAGGGGGTATCACAGGGTAAATGAGTATGGCGGCGTGCGCATTGATGAAGCCACAGCTGGCCTGGCAGAATATTTCAATATCGATGCGAGGCCATGGCTGACCACTGCACAAAGTGATGACCTGCGAATGAATTTTCATCTGTTCCATCAGTTTAGTATTGGAACGGCGCTTCAGCTTTATCATACTTCCGATCGCTTCCGGCAGAAGAATAAATTTTTAGACCTCCCCAATAATACACAGGATGATTTTTATGATTTTGTAGAAATTACAGACACCGATAGCGTAAGAGATGCATCCACTTTCAAGACGTTCAGGAATGAAATCGGCATCAAGGGTAACCTGGCAAAATTATTCTACAACGGTTATTATGCTATCCGCCATTATAACCATTCGAGCAATCACCTTTTACCTGATACGGTAACGGTAAATGGAAATCGCTTTAAAACCAAAGGAAATGAAGGCTACCTGGGCGGACGTATGTCACTGAAACTGGATTCATTGGTAGAAGTAAATGGCTGGGCTGAATTCATGCTTCCGCAAGGCAACTACCGGATTGAAGGCTCAATACAAAGCAAGTGGTTCGAGGCCTCAATCAAGCAAATGCAGTATGCGCCCGATTTTCTCAGCCAGGCCTACCGTGGCAGCCATGATCTTTGGGTCAATAACTTTGATGACATCGAGAGTACACAAATCAACGGGTTCCTTCATTATAAAAACAGCGTTTTGAATTTTTCTCCCGGATTAACCCTTACCCGTCTTCGCAATTATATTTTTTATGACCAGATTTCGTTAGTGGATACTGTTCAACAAGTATTCCCCCGGCAATCAGCAGGTAATCAAATTTTGACGGCGCCGGAATTGCGCTTGTCGCTTACGTTTTTTCGTCACATCACCTTGACCAATCAAGCGATCTATACGGTTTTTATAGAGAATGCCGATCAGGCAATTCGGGTCCCGGAGTTATTTGTGAACGCTCAACTATCATATGCGAATGTGTTCTTTAACGGCAACCTCGATATGCATGCGGGTGTTGACCTCCACTGGAAATCCGCATACTACGCCCACGGCTATGATCCGGTAGTTCAACAGTTTTATACACAGGATGTTTTTGAATCGCCCGCTTTTCCTTTGGTGGATGTCTTCTTTAGTGCAAAAATTAAAAGAGGACGTGTGTTCTTTAAATACACCAACCTGATGCAGATCCTGACAAAATCAGGATATTTTCCTACACCTTATTATCCGGGGCAACGGAATGTTTTGGATTTTGGATTTGATTGGTCTTTCTACGATTAATTCATGGGTACTCAGGAAAAATTCTTGATGGGTTTGGAACTTCCCACCGATCCACGGTGGATCAATATCGCGGAAAAAAATATTGGCGAAATTTTGTCCGACCATGCGTATTGTGAGCAAAAAGCGGCTTCATCCTGTATCTCACTGATCATTCAATATCCTGACAAGGATGCATTGGTGGAAATGCTAACACCTGTTGTAGGAGAAGAGTGGAGTCATTTCGAACGGGTATTGGAGGAAATCAAAAAACGTGGATTCTCACTGGGCTTTCCGCGTAAAGACGAATATGTTGAACGGTTGCAGAAAATATTTAAAAATGGTGGATCCCGCGACCAGCTGCTCATTGAAAAATTACTGATGAACGCATTGATTGAAGCGCGCAGTTGTGAACGTTTTCATATTCTTTGGAAACAGATTCCCGATGAAAAATTATCCACGTTTTATTACGAACTCATGATCTCGGAAGCAGGTCACTATAAAAACTTTCTTACACTGGCCAGAAAATACTGGCCTGAAGATAAAGTTAGTCAGCGCTGGAAAGAATGGCTGGAAGGGGAAGCCGAGATTATCCGAACACTTACAGTAAGGGGCGACAGAATTCATTAAACTGGGGGGTATATTTTAACTTTTCCAGAAACTCAATGTCAGTTTACCGGATAAGGGTTACTCTTCCAACTTTCTTTCCCTCCTGACTGGTGATAATCAGAATATAATTTCCAGGTGGCTGGTTTTCGCCTATATCGAATGTTTCTGTATTAAACCCCGGCTGTTTCCTTCCTGCATTTAAGCGCGTCACGCGCCTTCCATAGACATCAATGACCTCAATGGATATGTCTGAAGATTTTTCCAGTAGATAATCAACAGTCAATTTTCCTTGTGAGGGATTAGGAAAAATGGATAGTGCAGCCTTTAACGTTGACGAGGGTTCAGGTCCCAAAGGTTGTTCCTGAATACTGATATAGTCCATCGCCCAACCCCACGAAGTAACACTGGCCCCTGAGATCAGACGGAAACGAAACATTATTATATCTCCTGCAGCAAAGTGGGTTCCAAAATTTATTTCGTGTTTAATGAACATTTCGGATTTTCCTGGCCTGCTGTTTAGATAAGCATTTTTCCATGCGCCGGTTTGATCTCCCGGGTATTCGGCGTCATACGAGGGAGACAAAGAAACCCAGTCGAGACCGTTGCGGGTAGCCTCCACGATAACAGAGTCCTGGTCGGGTTCGACAATGGCTATATCCCGGAAAAATAATATGGGCGTATTTTCCGATACCACAAGAGGCGTTCTTAAAAGGATTTCATACTCTCTATCAGTGGAATAATTGTGATTTGTCTGCAAGGTCTGACGCTGCGTGGTCACCCCTGTGAAATGCTGCAGGGTTAGTCCGTTTACCTGTACCTCATTCAATGTGTTGAAGTACGTAGAATAGGTATTCTTAGGGGGTAATACATCAACTTGTTTAGCCTTATAAACTACTGACTGGTAAGGAGTACTTCCCTTATACCAGATCATCCGGATGTTTCTGTTTCCGGGGGAAATATGATCTACTTCAAGGTCTTGAGTTCCTGGCGAAACAGTATAAAAAGTTTCTGCCAGAGAGGTTTCCGAAAAAACCTGTAGAGAATCATAGGAGTCAAGTGATTGAATCCTAAGAACGAATTTCCCGAGAGGAGAGGTGCCGGATGCAATGACCGCCGGAGTTTTACCAGTCACCTGATCCGCTTCAACCTGCGCTGTCCAGATGCCACGACCATGGGTTGCCAGAACAATCTGATTATCCTGACCTTTCATGTCCCATACGGAAACGTTGGGAAAATCATCAATGATTGCCCAGTTTTGTCC
>JAYSOP010000322.1:0-2663 GCA_043722905.1 Chryseolinea sp. | reverse complement strand
GGCCAGGCATCTCTTTCACGTGGAGGGGTTACGCTGTTTAGTGCTTTATTCACGTGCTCCTTCATCATCCTTTCACGGACTAGATCGTGTGCTACAATGGTTGATCCTATTTGGGAAAAATACTCATTGCTTCCAGAATGGTCGCCATGAATATGGGTATTTAAAGTAAAGCGAATTTCTCCTTTATCGAGCTCGGCGATTGCCTCTTTAATTTTCGTTCCGAGCTGGAGGAATTGATCATCAACCATAACAATGCCATCCTTGCCCGTTAATACGCCGATGTTTCCACCTGAACCTTGTAACATATAAATATTTCCTTTCACATTTCGTGACGTTACCCGGATCGAATCCCAATTTTGCTGTGCTATCCCTGTTAAAGAAATCACGAGAAAAAGAATAATGGAGAAGATTATTTTCATTGTCGATTGGTTTTTTGACCTATATAAAGCTAATAAATTTATCGGATTTGGGTTTTAACTTCGCAAGAAACGGGTTGAGTTTTTTGGTTATGAATCCGAATTTTACGTCATAAATGATAATTTTATGATCTTGTCAGCTGAAACACACCATATCAATTACCAGCGGATTGAAGAAGCGATTCAATATCTGCAGGAAAATTTTCGCCTACAGCCCGACCTCGACGCGGTGGCCGGGAAGATGAACCTGAGTCCATTTCATTTTCAACGATTGTTTACCGAATGGGCAGGCATAAGCCCCAAAAGGTTTTTACAATATCTCACAACCGCATATTTAAAAGAGAAACTTCAGACTTCCCGTAGCATTGAGGAAGCCGCAGATGCTGCCGGTCTTTCCAGCCAGTCAAGAGTCTATGACCTATTCACCACATTGGAAGCGGTAACCCCTGCAGAATATAAACAGTCTGGTGCCGGGATTCGCATTGACTATGGTTTTCATTATACGCCTTTCGGAAATTGCCTGATAGGCATTACCCAACGGGGTATTTGTTGGTTAACCTTTATTACCTCAGACAAGGATAATTTTCATGCTCTTGAAGAAATGAAGGCTAGCTGGTATAACTCCAAGGTGAATGAAGACTTCGCGCAGACGCGTGAATATATTGAACAGATTTTTGAAAATCGTTCCTCAAAAAAGCTTCATTTGCTGGTAAAGGGAACAAATTTTCAGGTGAAAGTGTGGGAGGCCTTACTGCATATTCCTGCGGGAGGGTTATCAACCTACCAGGATATTGCGCGAAAAATAGAGTGTCCCAGGGCAATGCAGGCAGTAGGCTCCGCGGTAGGGGCCAATGAGATTGCTTACTTAATACCCTGTCACCGTGTGATAAGAAAAGATGGAATCTTGGGGCAATATCGCTGGAGCGCATCACGAAAAAAAAGTATTATTGGGTGGGAAATGGCCCGGCATGATGCTCCTAACAACCATTAGTTATAAAATAAATATGGTGAAAAGCTTATTTTGGGCTTGCATCTGAGAATAAAAACCTTCTATATTTACCGCTGGAAAAACAGAAATGAAAGTCGGCAACACATTTTTTTATTTTTACTACTACTTTAAGACCCAGGCGGGACTTTAAGAGTGGCGTGTTGTTGAAAAAAAATAACAAATGAACTCAGGAAAGTCCCGGAAAACCGGGACTTTTTTTTTACCCAAGATTTCGGCCCGGATACGCAAGGCAGAAAAGAGGGTGCAGGAAAAATGGTATGACGAAACAAACTAAGATATCCACTAAAAAAAGGGCTAACGCAGGGAGGCCAGAACGTCGCCACGGGAAATTGCGTGTAGCCATCCAGGGTATTGCCACCAGTTTTCACGAAGTAGCAGCGATGACTTATTTCGGCGACTCAGCCGCCATTGAAACGGTGGAATGTCTCTCATTTCATGAATTATGTGAGAGTCTGGAAAAAGGACAATCCAACTACGCGGTCATGGCCATTGAGAATTCCATCGCTGGCAGTATTCTTCCTAATTATTTCCTGCTTCAGAGTTATCACTTCAGTATCATTGGAGAATTATACCTGCCCATCCACATGCACTTACTGGCATTGCCCGGCGTGAAGCGCGAGGATATCAAATGTATAGAATCTCACCCAATGGCTATACGCCAATGTTCTGAGTTCATTAATTCCCTGACGGGCGTGCAGATTCGTGAGAGCGATGATACGGCCCTATCCGCTAAACGCGTTAAAGAATTGATGTTAAAGGATACTGCCGCCATTGCCAATGAATTCGCCGCAAAAAAGTATGGCCTGGCAATACTGGAGAAAAGAATTGAAACCCATAAGAAGAATTTCACACGCTTTCTGGTGCTCTCCAAAAGAGCCAATGGCAGCATCGAAAGCAATAAAGCCTCCCTCAGTTTTGAGGTGGCCAATGAGGTGGGTAGCCTCGCAGAAACCCTTATGACTTTTAAGACTCATAATATTAATCTGACTAAAATTCAGTCCATTCCAATCATCGGAAAGCCAAGTGAATACTCTATTCACATCGATGTGGAATGGAAAAAACGAAAAAATTATGATGAGGCGATGCACGAGGTGCTGAGGAAGGTTAGAAACCTCAACATCCTGGGAGAATATAAGAAGGGGAAGATTGAGTATTAAGCATGGTAAGTTCCAAATTTCAGGTTCAATGATAAAGACAGCTAACAGGATCGCCAATGTGGAGGAATACTACTTCAGCCG
>JAYSOP010000321.1:0-2112 GCA_043722905.1 Chryseolinea sp. | reverse complement strand
TCAGTGTTACGTACAGAAAAAAGCGTTGAATAAATTCCATCAGCGTCAAAATTATACAAATTGACTTGTGTTATTGGTATAGGACGTTTGTAAAAGTATCTTTGCGCCTCTGTTACGAAGAGAGAAAATATAAAACACCGGATAAACGGAATTGTGAGGGCGAATGATTTTTTGAGCATTTATCGGGCGGATGGATATATCAGGACCGTTGCCGCAGGAATAAATGCGTCCGCCCCAGCCAACATTAGTATAAAAGGTCTCTCAGGAAGCCTTGACGCTGTTTTGCTGTCCGCGGCATTTAAGCTCCATCCACAGGATTATGTCATAGTGTTGCAGGACAGGGAAGAGGCTTCCTATTTTCTGAATGACCTTCAAAACCTGCTTGAACGAGAGGTACTGCTTTTTCCCATGTCCTATAAGCGGCCTTATGAGTTTACGGAAACCGAAAATGCAAATATTCTCATGCGGGCTGAAGTGCTCAACCGGTTAGCCAATAAAACTGAGAGTGAAATCATTGTTACCTATCCGGAAGCATTGAGCGAAAAAGTGATTAATAAACGATCACTGGCCAGTAATACTTTCACCGTGAAGGTGAAGGAAAAACTCGACGTCAATTTCCTGGAAGACTTCCTGCACACTTACGATTTTGAAAAAACTGATTTTGTTTACGAAGCTGGTCAGTTCGCGGTTCGCGGAGGAATTATCGACGTCTTTTCATTTGCCCATGAGTTGCCTTATCGCATCGAACTTTTTGGAGATGAGGTCGACAGCATTCGTTCTTTTGAACCCGGCTCCCAACTTTCAGTTGACTCCCTGGATAAAGTTAATATTATACCAAATGTTCAGACAAAATTAATTCAGGAAGAACGTCAATCATTTTTGGATTTCATTTCTCCTGAGACCCGTTTGTGGTTTAAGGATTTTCAGCTCACGGGGGACCTTATAGAAAAAAGTTTTGAAAAAGTCGAGGCGACTTTTGAAAAGATCATGAAAGAAAGCGGAAACACTCAGATCGTTTCCAGTCCGGATCAATTGTTTGAGCCCGCTTATAATTTTATAAATCGTTCAGAAAGTTTTTCACGCATTGAATTCGGAAGTCGTTTTGTTTTAGGCGCGTCGAGGAATTTTGATTTCTCTTCCTCTGCCCAGCCATCGTTTAACAAGAATTTTGAGTTACTGGCAGCCAACCTGACGGATCATCAGATGCAGGGATACATTAATTTTATCTCTGCCGATATGCCAAGGCAATTGGAGAGGTTGAAGGGAGTCTTTGAAGAAATCAATCCACAACTCAACTTCCAACTGCTGGATTTTTCACTGCGCCATGGTTTTGTAGATCAAACGTTGAAACTCGTTTGCTATACTGATCATCAGATCTTCGAACGTTTTCACCGGTATAAAGCCAAAGAGAGGTTCACCAAATCCAAAGCCTTAACCTTACGGGAATTACAAACGCTTCAGCCCGGCGATTTTGTCACCCACATCGATTATGGTATCGCCAAGTTCGCGGGTCTGGAAAAGAAAATCGTGAATGGACACGAGCAGGAAGCCATCAGGTTGGTTTTCCGCGATGACGATTTACTTTATGTCAGCATCCACGCGCTGCATAAAATTTCCAAATATTCAGGAAAAGACGGGTCGCCGCCTGTTATCAGCAAACTGGGCAGTCAGGAGTGGGAAACGAAAAAAGCCAAGGCCAAGAAGCGGGTAAAAGATATTGCAAAAGAGCTGATCGAACTATATGCAAAAAGAAAATCCGCGCCAGGCTTTGCTTTTCCTCCCGATGGCTTCTTGCAGGCAGAATTGGAATCATCCTTCATGTATGAAGATACACCTGACCAGGCTCGTGCCACAGAAGATGTAAAGACGGATATGCAAAATCCTCATCCAATGGATAGGCTGGTTTGCGGCGATGTTGGTTTCGGCAAAACTGAGGTGGCGATCCGAGCTGCCTTTAAAGCCGCGACTGAAGGAAAACAAGTGGCCGTACTGGTCCCTACCACCATATTGGCCATGCAGCACTACCGCACTTTTACAGAAAGATTATCGAATTTTCCTGTTAAGATTGATTACGTATCGCGGTTTAAATCCGATAAAGAGATCAAGTCTATT
>JAYSOP010000320.1:0-3300 GCA_043722905.1 Chryseolinea sp. | reverse complement strand
GTTGCCAGCCTGGTAGGGGCCAGGTTGAGACCTTACGATCTAAAAGAAGAACTGAACTGGGGAATTGACATTGAAGCACTGAAACGCAGTGATCTGTCAAAAGTAAAATTGATGTGGATTAATTTTCCACACATGCCCACTGGCCGCACGGCTTCGAGGGAAGAGCTGAAGGCGTTAATTAACCTGGCAAGACAAAACAAATTCCTGATCGTAAACGACAATCCTTACAGCATGATTTTGAACGATCAGCCCTTAAGTCTGCTGTCAGTTGAGGGTGCTGAAGATGTCGCCCTTGAACTCAACTCGCTTTCAAAATCGCATAATATGGCCGGGTGGCGACTAGGCTGGGTAGCGGGAAAAAAAGAATATATCGACTCGGTTTTGAAAGTGAAAAGCAATATGGATTCAGGGATGTTTCTGGGATTACAACACGCAGCCACAGAGGCATTGAATAACAACGGAAAGGAATGGTTCTCGGAATTGAATAAAATGTATGCTTCCCGTAAGGAGGTCGCAGAAAATCTTCTCGATATGCTGGGCTGCAGTTATTCTAAAAAGCAATCGGGTCTGTTTGTTTGGGCAAAAGCACCCGAGAATGTGAAAGACGTTGAAGTTTGGATTGATGAGATCCTTTACGCGACAAAGGTTTTTATTACGCCAGGATTTATTTTCGGTGAAGCCGGAAGAAGATTTATTCGTATTTCATTATGCTGCACCACAGAAAAATTAACGGAGGCCCTGTCTCGTATTCAGCAGTTTAAAAGTGGATTGAGTTTAATAGGTAAGCCATCAAAAATAGCGAGCACTTTAAAATGAAAACAGCCATCGTAGGTTTAGGACTAATTGGGGGAAGTATGGCTATTGACTTGCGAAAAGCAGGTGTGGCAACAGAGCTCGTCGGGGTGGATAATGATAAGGCCCATGCCGGGAGGGCGGTTGACCTCGGGTTGGTCGACGAAATAGCTTCGCTGGAAGACGCCGTTTCTGATGCCGACCTGGTCATTACAGCAATCCCGGTAAATGTCATCAAAGATGTGCTTTTTAAAGTGCTCGATAACATTGGTGAACAAGCCACTGTTATTGATACAGGCTCGACCAAGTCAATGATTTGCAAAGCCATTGTAAACCATAGGAATCGACAGCAATTTGTCGCGGCTCATCCGCTTGCGGGAACAGAGAATTCCGGTCCGGATGCAGCCTTCAGCGGTTTGTTTAAAGGGAAAACGAATATCATTTGTGAAGAACATAAATCATCAGCGTGGTCTTTACAAATTGCCCACCGGATATTTTCAGCACTGGAAATGAGAACGATTTCCATGGATCCTGTTGAACATGATAAGCATGTAGCCTACGTTTCGCACCTGTCACACGTCAGCGCCTTTTTACTGGGGCAAACCGTACTGGATATGGAAAAGGATGAGAAAAATATTTTTAATCTTGCGGGCAGTGGTTTCGCCTCTACCGTACGGCTCGCGAAAAGTTCGCCCGATATGTGGGCGCCGATATTTGAGCAAAATGCCGAGAACCTCAGCAAGGCGCTTTTGGAATACATCACGCATCTGCAGAAGTTTCAACATCACCTCATGAATCGCGATGTAAAGGAATTACATCGTATCATGACCAATGCCAACCATATCCGCAAGGTGCTGGAGGGAATGGAGCCAACACAAAAACCCGTTCAACTAATAGAAAACAAAAGTTAAAACCTGAACAAAAAATAACGTACATATGAAAAAGGTATTGCAACACGAGTCGATTTCTACATGGTTTCCCATAACCAGTAAACCCCTTATCATAAGCGGCCCATGCAGCGCTGAAACAGAGGAACAAATGATCGCAACTGCGAAACAGATCGCCGCAACAGGAAAGGTGCATGCACTCCGCGCGGGAATCTGGAAACCCCGCACCAGGCCTGGCCAATATGAAGGGGCTGGGGCAGAAGGTCTTAAATGGCTGATTCAGGCAAAAAAAGAAACCGGATTGCCAGTGACAACCGAAGTAGCCAATGCCGCACACGTTGACGCATGCCTTAAAGCCGGCGTTGACATCCTATGGGTAGGTGCGCGCACCACAGTAAATCCATTTTCTGTACAGGACGTTGCTGACGCCTTGAAAGGCGTTGATATACCTGTAATGGTAAAAAATCCTGTGAATCCTGATCTTGAATTATGGATTGGAGCCCTTGAACGTCTGAACAAGGCAGGTATCACAAAACTGGCTGCTATTCATCGTGGATTTTCATCTTCTGAAAAAGGACCTTTTCGCAATGCCCCTATGTGGGATATGCCAATCGAATTAAAAACACGCATACCTGATCTCGATATAATATGCGATCCAAGTCACATTGCCGGTAACCGTGAGCTGATCGCATTAATATGCCAGAAGGCGCTCGATCTTGACATGGTCGGATTGATGATAGAAAGTCATATTAACCCGGATGCTGCCTGGAGTGATGCCAAACAACAGGTTACCCCTGCAGCACTTTCGAAAATAATTGATGGCCTGGTGGTGCGCACAGTAACATCCGACAACAAAAGTTTCAAAGATACGCTGAGTATCCTGCGCGATCAGATTGATGTGCTGGATGATGAGATCATGCAGAAGCTTTCTGCCCGAATGAAAATCAGCGAAAAAATCGGACAGTATAAAAAAGAAAATAATGTTACCATCCTTCAGGTTACGCGCTGGGAAGAAATTATTCAGACCCGCATTTCCCTGGGCAAAGCCATGGGACTTAATGAAGAATTTACCAATGATTTGTTAAAGCTTATCCACCACGAATCTATCCAGGTTCAGACAAAGGTGATGAATAAGATTGCAGAAAGGGTTTAGTTATGCCAGCCGGAAATTTATTTACCCGTCTGATACAGTCAACATGAGCAATTATGTGGGTATAGAAATTGGCGGCACGAAGCTTCAAATAATATTGGGCAGTGATGATGGCCGGATTTTGGATCGTTTTCGATTTGTGATTGATCCTGTTGAAGGGGCAAAAGGTATTCGTAAGCAAATTGAAGACGCACTGAGTAACATCAAACTTCATTCGCTAGGGGGAATTGGCGTTGGTTTTGGCGGACCTGTTGATCATAAAACGGGTACTGTTTTTACTTCACACCAGGTTACTGGCTGGAAAAAATTTTCCATTCAGGATTGGTTAGAGGAGTTAACAGGAATTCCGGTTTTGGTTGAAAACGATGCCAATGTTGGCGCCCTTGGCGAGGCGTTGTATGGAGCGGGAAAAAATTACAGTCAGGTCTTCTATGTTACTCTGGGGAGTGGTGTAGGCGCTGGCCTCGTAAT
>JAYSOP010000319.1:0-1539 GCA_043722905.1 Chryseolinea sp. | reverse complement strand
GCATCGAAATATATGATGTTGTGGGGGTCGGCCAGCGCTTTGTCAAGATCTGTCGATATTTTTTTTACTCCCGAAAGGGTACAAAGCCTTTCAAGTTTATTCGTGTCCCGACCGATAAGAATTGGGTCAGGCATAATCATCTCATCTGCGCCTACCCTTACCCCACCTTGCTTAATAATTTCGACCATTGATCGCAAAAGGTGTTGATTGGTTCCCATCCGCCCTGTTACACCATTCATAATGATGCCTATTGTATGTCGCTTCATTGTCGATCAGTTTTTCCTATTTCAAATCTAAACGTTAACTTTTGTTTTCCATTAGCCATCCCGTTTCCCTTTCCTTTTATTTCATAACCCAATACTTCCATTTTACCAAATTGCAACGTCCTCATGTTCGTCACACCAACTCACGACCCTGAAAGGCTTTATCAATCTTTTCAGACATTTATCTAAGGTGAGATTTGCCAAATATTTTAGCATCACGCTGGTTAACTTTCCTCTTTATATGCTGAAATAATTTTTTGAAGATAAGGTAATTGATCTGCCTGCCAGTATTTATTTGAAAAAATTTCTACTTCATAATAGCCTTTAAACCCGGCAGTCTCAACCCATGACCTGATTCTTCTAATAGGTATACAACCTTCTCCCATTATGCCGCGATCCAACAGAAAGTCGGTGGTTGGAACGTTCCAGTCGCAAATGTGAAAAGCCAGCAAATGTCCGTTGTTCCCGCAACGGGAGATCTCATTTTCGAGTGCAGGATCCCACCAAAGGTGATAGACATCGACAGCGACACCCACCCAGGGTGAATCGATTGAACAAGCCATGTCGTTAGCTTGTGCCAGCGTATTGATGGCCGACCGTGTGTCTGCATACATGGGATGAAGTGGTTCAATCGCAAGTTTTATGCCTGCACTTCCTGCATGTCCAATGACGCTTTCAATCCCATCCTGAATTTGTTTGCGCGAATCTTCCAGTGATTGATCTGGCTCTGCACCACAAACCAGTACAATCATGTTGGTTCCCAATTCAGCCGCCTCATCAACCGCTCTTTTATTATCATCGATGGCGGCTTTTCGTTTTGTTTTTTCTCTGGATGGAAAAAATCCACCGCGGCAAAGGGACACTATTTGTAATCCGGAATCGCGCAGAAGTTTTCCTGTTTGGCTGATATTTTTTCCTTGCAGTGCATCACGCCAGACAGTAATGCCTTTTACCCCTGCAGCGGAAAAATGTTTCGCAGCATCTTCAATACTCCAGGGTTTGGTGGTAATGGTGTGAATACACAACTGAGAAAGATCAGATATTTTCTTCACGCTCATGAAAGGCAATTATAGAACGTATAATATTTTTCGCCGCGAATAATCCGGTGAAGGTAAAGGCACACCTCTCTTGCATGATAATCACCCCACATACTAGACTCACCGTTCGGGATTTTGCTTCCTTCCGGAATATAATCCCAACCATTTGGCCGATGATAAATTGAATGTAAAATAAGCCCCTGGTGTTGTGAATTAGTACTGAGGTAAGGCTCGTCTAA
>JAYSOP010000318.1:0-8833 GCA_043722905.1 Chryseolinea sp. | reverse complement strand
AGGAAGCCAAAGGCGGTGATGAGGGTTGTGAGCCATCCCGAAAATTTATGAAAATAGGTTTGCCTGTCTAATACTGTAATGACCAGAAAAATCAGAAACAGCGAGTACAGGTACCAGAAAACATCATATGGGAAAATAAGATTGAGTGGTAAGTCTGATAACTGAGGCTTGGAGCTGGTGCCAGGAATAATCATCCTAAAGAGAAATAACAGGGTACTGACAACAAACATGGGCAAGATCAGTCTTCTCAGTTTACCTTTAATAAATTTTGTGTGGTTCGTATTTACGATTGGTTTATTGGCATAAACCCAACCGGAGATAACTGTAAAAAGGGGCATACGTATATATTCCAGCGTGTAGTACATATACCGGAAAATAGAATCATCGCTTACTTTCATTCCACCGGTACTGTCAAAACCTATCATGTGTCCAAAAACAACCAAAATTATAGCCATCCCCCGTAATGTCTCAACATTTTGATCTTTTTTAAGCGAGGAAGTGGACGGCAGTTTAAATATAAAAGGTGAAGCCAGATTTGAAAAAACAGGTTTTCGGTAAAACATCTTATTCATAAAATAATAAGAAAAGCCATCTTGGATGAAGGTTAATTCAACCCAACCTCATGTTAAATTATCATGCCCGAAATGGGTTGCCTTTTGACATTTAATACCATTATTTTCCCAGGTGGATATCTGCAAAATTCATAAACTGTTCCCAATCATAAAGGGTTACGTCATGCTTTCCTGCCCGGATATGATAGCCGATGGTCTTCATCACAGGCTCATGAATTTTAGGCATACCTTCAGAAGGTAGACCATCCTTCTCAAAAAGTTTGTATACGGGGTTAGCGAGTTTGGCAGAAAGAAATTCTCCGTAGGGATCAGCCCAAAGGTCTTCTTGTGCGCTGGCTACATACAATGGGCGTGGGGCCATTAAGGCCATCAGCATATGCTGATCTACTGGTAAATCTTCCTCCTTGTTATTGTATTTTTTAAAGTTAGCGGCAAACCAGTGAGGAAAACTTGTATTGATTGCGGCAACAGTTTCGCCAAATGTACGCTTAGAAAGCGCGGCTCCGCCGCATCCTGAATCATTTGAAATAATGAGGGCAAAACGATCATCCTGGGCTCCTGCCCATAGGGCAGCCTTACCTATCCGCGAATGACCCATGACCGCTATATTTTTACCATCTATTTCAGTATCGGTTTGAAAGTAATCCATAGCACGGCTTAGACCCCAGGCCCATGCGGCAATAGAACCCCATTCATCCGCTGCGGGACGGGTTTGGCCTTTTTTATAGAATAACGGGTGAACGCCATTTTGGAATCCATCATCAAAATCAGGATCGATGTCGCCGTAGTAAATGGTTGCAAGACCATATCCGCGCTCAAGAATCCTTTCGAGCGGCCACCGGTTTGCCCTTACCCCACGTGACGCTTCGGTTGCTCGGTTGTTAACGATACCCATCTCCTTGCTTTCGCTCATCCATTCGTTAGATATCGTAATGCCGGGATCTTTGTGAATACTCTGATTTCCAAAATAATTTAATCCCACAAACAGCGGAACAGGTTTACCCTGGTTCTTTGGAAGGTAAACCAATATCTGCATTTTTGGTCCGTCATCTCTACCCGACAAAAGAACCGTGATCTCTTTACGTGTGGCCGTAGCGTTTAATGCATTCTTGTCAATTGAGTTGACTTCAAAACGCATTGATTCTGGTTTACCAGGCGCTTTTCCATAAACCTGTGTTTCAAACATCCGCAATATTTCCGGCCTTCTTTGTTCCTGCCAGGTCTTTGAATCCTTTACAGCCTTACCATTCGAAAGGATGAGGGGATCGGGAAGAGTGTAAAGAGGAACCTGGGACTCGTCGTAATTGGGGTTTTGGGAAAAAACTCCGATGACAGGAATGCATAATATTAAAAAGGTTAGGGGGATTCTTAGTAATTTTAGCATGTTGTGGTTGAATTTTCGCTACGTGATTCTGGAAACAAAATGAGCAAAGCACGGCAGTTTTTATTCCTTACATGGGCGCTACTCTCGTGCGATGGCGCAGATAAATTTACCAATAGAAATACAAAAACCATCATTCACGAATTAAATAAGGAAGAAATATCCGAAGGCAATAAGGTATGGGCTATTGTTGGTGCGGTGTTAATTGATGGCACCGGAAAAGACCCCATAAAAAATTCATGTGTTATCGTCCGGAACAACAAAATAGAGATTACGGGTAAATCCGGAGATGTGGAAATTCCTGCTCTGGCTGAAGTCATTAATGCTAATGGAATGACAATGCTCCCTGGATTAATTGATGCGCACTATCATAACGGTTATAGCAAGGAGATGCCACCGCTGTTTTTAACCAGGGGCATCACCAGTGTTCGAGATCCAGGTGCATGGATAGATTATTATGATTCCGCCAGGGCAACCGGCAAGCCGATACCAAGGCTGTTCCTTACCGGTCCTCACATCGATATGTATCCACCCGCTTATCCAGATAACTCCTACCTTGTTAAAGATCCGGAAGAGGGTCGTCTTGCGGTGAAATTGTTTGCCAGTCAGGGAGCAACCGCCATCAAAGTATATTTCCGCTTGTCTATTTCCATTATCAGAGAGATATGTAAAACGGCTGTTGAATATGGTATTCCTGTAACAGCACATTTGGAAATCACGAATGCAAAAGATGCTATCAACGCGGGGTTAGACGGCATTGAACACATCACATCTTTCGGTACATGTTTGCTTCCCCAGAGAGATGTCGAAAAATATAAGCAGCTTGTCGCCGCCGACAACAATGCCCGTAACCGCGGCCGATACGATGTTTGGAACTCCCTCAGTTTAAAAAATAATGTGGTAGTTGATTCACTCATTCAATTTTTATCAGACAAAAAAACTTTTGTCTGCCCGACGTTGGCAGTTTTTGAAAGGCGAATGGATAAAGGTGATAGCATTGAAGTCAATGGTTTTTCGAACATGGTCAGGCTTGTCGGAATGGCTGACAAAGGAGGTGTTCAGATTGTTGTAGGATCACACACATGGGTTCCTTACGCTGAAACGGGTTATGCATATTTCCGTGAACTTGAATTGTTTCACGAAGCTGGTATGAGCGCAATGAATATCATACAAGCAGCCACAATAAGGAACGCCCGCTTTCTTCGAATAGAAGAAAGGTTAGGCACGATTGAAAAGGGTAAACTGGCTGATCTCATATTATTGGAAGGCAACCCCCTTGCCAATATTAGTGCCATGCGAAATGTAAAAAAGGTTATGATAAATGGCGTCTGGGTACGGGATAATTGAAAGGAAATGGATGAAGAACGCCCGAATAAATTGATGTATAGAACTTTCAATAGATTTTGTTCTATGCCGTCAAGAAATTATGTTTTTAAGTCCAAAAATAATTGATGGTTAAAATGAGTATGCGACAGTCTTACCTTCTTTGGTCAATTACTTGGCGAGTATAGACATTAATTAAGAAAACATCTTTCTAAGAAAAAATCTTCTCTGAATAGTTCCATAGTTTCATCTTAAAATAAATGTTTGGCTTTCACTATCCCTGAAATGATAAAATCAAGATACTTATTCCTGGTCCTTGCAGTCATTTTGTATTCGTGTGATTCCAGTGAAAAAGGCGGGGAAGTAAATCCTGAAGTAGCCCTGTTTGAAGTAAATAAGGATGAAATCCCGAAGGGAGATAAGTTGATTGCTTTGGTTGGTGCAACGTTAATTGATGGTAATGGTGGTGAACCGCTTAAAAATTCCTGTGTATTAATCCGCAATAATAAAATTGAGTGGGTCGGGAAAGCGGGTGACTCCGATATTTTGAAAGGAGCCGAGGTAATTGATGTGAACGGCCTTACTCTTTTGCCGGGATTGATTGACGCCCATTACCACAATGAAGACAGCTATGACCTTGCTACCATGTATCTGAAAAATGGAGTGACCTCGGTACGCGATCCAGGGGAGTGGATTGAGTCTTATGACAGCATCCGCTCTTCAGGAAAATCTATCCCGCGGTTATTTCTCGCGGGTCCCCATCTTGACACTTACCCGCCAGCTTATCCTGCCGATTCTTACCTTATAAAAGATGCTAGTGAAGCACGGTTGGCTGTGGTGAAGTTTGTAGGTGAAGGGGCCTCAGTGATTAAAGTATACTATGGTTTGTCAATTGCAATGATACGTGAAATCTGCAATGTTGCCCACCGTTACGGAGTTCCGGTGACCGCACACCTTGAAATAACCAATGCCAGAGACGCCATTGATGCAGGGTTGGATGGCATTGAACACATCACTTCTTTCGGCACCTGTCTGCTTCCCTTGAGGGAGGCCGAAAAATACAAGCAGCATGTCATGGCTGATAACGACGCCAGAAAACGAGGAAGATACGAAGTCTGGAATTCATTGAATTTTGAAAACAATCCGTTGGCAGATTCTTTGATTCAATTTTTATCCGATAAAAAAACTTTTGTGAGTGCTACCCTTGCCGTTTTCGAACGGCGGGCTGACAAAGGCGACAGCATCGAAGTGAAGGGATTTGCCAATATGCTGAAATTTGTTGGTGCTGCGAACAGGGGGGGCGTTAGATTCGTCGTGGGCTCTCACACGTATGTTCCGTATGCCGAATTTGGTTTTGCTTTTTTTCGGGAACTGGAATTACTGAAGGAGGCTGGACTTAGTAACATGGAAGTTATCGAAGCCGCCACTATGGAAAACGCACGCTTTTTCAGAATCGGGGAAAGATTAGGAAGTATAGAAAAAGATAAAATTGCCGATTTGATTTTAGTAGCGGGCGATCCACTGAAAGATATTAACGCAATGCGTAATGTGAAAAAAGTAATGTTAAATGGGCGTTGGATAGAAAAGTGAAATGGTATCCGAAGCAACAAATATAAACCTCTCTTTTGTGTTGGTGTATATTCTCAACCATGAGCAACGGTTGAACTGAGGGTAAATTGAAACAACTTGGTTTTCCGGACCTTGGAAAAGATTGAATGATGGAATAGTGTTAAGAAAACAGAAATTGGAGACCTGACCAAAACGTGAATTGATCTTCTTTAGCAAATATTTCTCCGAGAAGTAGTTTGGATAACACTTCTCAAACTAAGCACCCCTTCTTGAATAGTATACGGCTTATTTAGGTATTGGGCATTTAATGTCACGTATGAAGGAATAGATGCCCGGTTGACCGATGTTGAATACATCACCACTTTCGTATCTTTTAACCTTTGATCTTTTCTAATCTCGACGAGTGTTTGATCACCATTTAACAAAGGCATATTTATATCCAGAAAAATGATATCCGGTAAATTGCCTTGAGCGAGAATGTTAATTGTTTCAAGTCCGTCCGCTGCTTCGAGCAACTTTATCTGTGGATCAATCTCTTCGAGGATCTCCGCAAATATTTCTCTGTCCTCTGAATCATCATCGGCGTATAAGATTATCATAAATGGGGTTTTAACAAAAGTACTAATATCTCTGAGAGAACCCAAAAATGGCAGGAACAATTCAAAGCGATAACAGAAAAATGAAATCGAAGCGGCTATAACGAGCAGACTCGGGCATTATGAGCGTATTTTGTTTCTTAGATATTCAAAAAGTATTTCAGGTTTTTAATCTTCGCCACGAGCAATTACTACTACCTTACAATAAAACGAATGTATTTTGTTCCCTTGTCATAGTCCAACCTTAATGAATATGGACCGGCACTCAGTTGACCAAGATCTATATGCTTTAAGTATAATTTTTGTCCGGAGGCTTGGACATGACCTATCTTTTTCGCTGTAAGAAGATCCCAAACACTGAGAACAATGAAGGATTCCTCGGCAAGTTCTATTCCGACATCGAAAACACCATCATTGGGATTGGGATAAAGATTAAATTGTTTGACAAACGGTTCATGACCTATGCGTCCATTTTGTTCATCTTCGCTCCACTTCAAAATAGTTATTCCTTTAACCATCTGGTCACGGCATTCTCCAAGGGTGGCCATTAATGAAACTTCATAAAAACCAGGAGTCTGAAACTTTCCATAAATTATATCGCTATGATCCTGAAGTATTTCCATTTTCTCTGGAAATTTCCAAAGGGAGTTTTCTGGAAGGGGCCATGATACATCAATCATCACTACTGTATCATTGGCCATGGCTTCTGTCGTAAGAAAAAAATTAGTTTTTAGGAGATCTAGCGAAGTCTGGAGAAGAAAAGTATCACGCGCATAACAGCCTATATCATCAAGGGCTTCAAGCCAATACATTCCCGCGGTATTGATAAGTACAGTTTGTTTTTCACTGGCAAAACCTGTATTGCTTCCCCATGAAAAGTCTATCCAATTTGAACCAGGGTCGAGGTAGTGTGTTTGGCCAGCACAAAGTGTTAACGCACCGCCCAGGTCCAGGGGAGGGGGCGGAGGGTTTTCAAGGGTGAAAAATTTTGTTATGATACAATCATTTTGATCTATCACGGTCGAGCTATAGGTTCCGGAACATAAACTGTTTATTTCACTAATAGTGTCTCCGTTGGACCAAACATACCGGAGGTTGCCAGTTCCCCCTGAGGTTTCAATTTCTAAACTTCCATTGCACCCGTCATGGCAATCAGGTATTTTAGAGGATCGAAGTTTCACCTCAATGGATGGTGGTTCAAGTATCAGAAATGACTTTTCCGCGTTGCACCCCTGCTGATCGAAAACTTTTACGTCATAGTTACCTGCACAAACGTTATTGAGTTCTGCACCTTTGTCATTACCCCAGTAATAATTATACAGACCCGTACCGCCACTGGCCAGTATTTTTATTTTGCCGTTGCAGTCTGAATGGCAGGCAGGTGCGGTAAGTTCCATCAAATGGATTACCAGAGAATCCGGTGCATCGATATTGACTGTTTCAACTACTTTACAATTGTTGCCATCAGTAACCTCAACCAAATAATTTCCCTTTGCTAAATGAATACCCTCTACAGTTGTTTGGCCGTCTGGCCAGCGGATAGTATAGGGGCTTGCGCCACCCTCGGCGATTTCAAGGCGGGCACTTCCATCCTGTGAATAAGAACAAGTAGCTGGTATAATATCACTGACATGGACTTTCGGGCCATCAACCGAGCTAATGCCGACAGAATTTCTGGCTTCACAATTATTTTCGTCGGTTACTAACACGCTATAAATCCCTGATGTTATTTCTGTAATAATTGATCTATTGGAAAGGACATTTTTTTTAGAATCGCTCCATTCATAGCGGTGGGTTCCCGTTCCACCGCTCACAATGGCCATGGCTTCTCCACTGGCTTCATTGCAAAAAGAGGGTTTGATATTTTCAAAATATATGTAAAGTTTCGGCGGTTGCTTGAGAGTCTGATCCTTTTTAAGTTGGCATCCATTTGTGTCTTTTACGGTAATTTCATACATACCTGCGGGTAATTCTGCCAGCGTCGGAGAATTTTGCCACTTGATTTGATCTTTTGAAAACACATAATCACCTGCGCCGCCATTGGCCGACATATATATTTCACCATCTTTTCCATCATAACACGATACATCTTTATAATTCAAAACTTTTAAAGTGAGTACTGGAGGTTCGGTAATAATGGCCAGGGCTTTTGTGGAGCAGCCGTTTTCGTCGTTCGCAATTACGTTATACTCTCCGGATGGCAGGTTCTCAATCAGTGAACCAGAATACGAACCACCATTCCACGAAAATTCATAGACACCTGTACCACCTGTCGCCTTTATTGCAATAAAACCATCCTTACTCCCTTTGCACGATACACCAAAGCCATGGTAGTCAGACGTGGTTGAAATAACTGCGTTTACTGGATACGGATTTTTTATTGTTGTGTCAGTCACACTCGTGCAACCGTTCAAATCAATGGTCGTGAGTGCATATGTTCCAGCTTTAATATTCTTAATATCTCGCCCCATCTGGCCATTGCTCCATGAAAAATGGAAATTCCCCACCCCTCCAAATGCCGAAGCCTGCAACCATCCATCAGAGGCATCAGTGCAGCTGATGGCTTGTTTAGTAAAATCCGATAAAATGGAAATCTGGGATTTGACAGGATCAGGTTCTTCCAGTGTTTTTTCTGCGGTTCTTTTGCACCCGTTGATATCTACTGAAGTTACTATATACTTCCCTGCTTTCTGTTTTGATATCATCGCTCCGGTTTCACCAGAATTCCAATAGTAGGCATATTGACCCCCCGTTCCCCCTGTTGCGGTGGCGCTGATACTTCCGTCCGATGCGCCATGACAGCTAATAGGAAAGCCGTTGTAATTTGTCACGCTGACAATTTGAGCTTGTATTGGTGTGGGTTCATCCAGAGTGAATGTTTTTTCAACTTTGCAAATCGTCCCGTATTGGATTTCAACTTTATACATTCCCCTGGTTAAATTTTCCAGGGAAGTTTGGTTAGGCCCGGAAATGAATTCACTCCCATTTTTGAACCACGTATAATATTCACCTGTGCTAATGTTTGTGTCAGCACCCTTTACAATAGTAATTAGTTTTCCATTGGCTTCTCCATTACATCTTATGGCACTGCCATTGTAAGAAGATGCTGTAACAATATCAACCGTATAGGGTATAGGCTCCTTTAAGGTTTTAGATTTTGTGGCACTGCATCCCTGATCATCAGAGATGGTGACTGTATAGTCGCCGCCGGGCTTGTTTGAAATGGACTTCACCGATTCTCCCGAAGACCACGAATAGTAAATTTGACCAATTGTGTTTGAAATGGATTGGACTTCCAACGAGCCGGTAGCATCACCCGGACATTTGATTTCAGAAATTTCCTCTATGCCAAAGCTGATTGGGGCTGGAGCAATTAGGTTTATGGAATTCAT
>JAYSOP010000317.1:0-2584 GCA_043722905.1 Chryseolinea sp. | reverse complement strand
GCCAAATAATTCTTTCTCTTTTCCAACGCCTGATAGCCGTTGCAATCAACCCTGAGTTTTCCTGAGAGGGCGCCGTCATCGGATAAAATCAGATCAGCCGATGTAACCATGCGGGTCTTAAATTTTGCATCCAGTGCAATCCATTGAAACCCTTCTTTGGAGACCGCGAATCCACGGCCATTAAGACACCTTTCAGGCAACATGCCCGTGGGTAAGAGTTTTTCTGTGGCATCCAGCAGAAGCACTTTTTCATTTACCCGGGCCATACAAATAACATAATTAAATTGCGAGGAGACAGCAGTCGCCTCTCTGACTAAACCATGATCGCGCGTACTGACTAACACGGGCCAAACCTTGATGTTGGCTTTTTCCAGCATGGAGGTTAACAAAAGATTGATCTCCGCCGAATTGCCTATTTTATTTTCCAGCACTTTACGCAAGGGTAATCCAGGATGTTTTCTTTTTGATCCATCCCAGACTACATTGGTTTTGACATAATTTGAGATGACCTCAATCTTTTCCTCCTCAGTGGCCAACCCGGTGGTAATCTCATCGACGGTCTTTTGTAGAAATCCATTGGCTTTTATCTGGCCGCCAAAATCATCACTTTCGTTAAAACTTTTGTTGATATCCTCCCAGCTTCCCATGTATTGTTTAAGTGGCTTATTGGGAAATTTTACAAAAGCCAACTCAAATTTTATTTTTGAGACGTAATCGTTCAGGCTGGTCATAAAGGGTTCTGCACTAAACGCAGGAACATGGTTAGCCACCCATCGGTTTCTCAATTCCATGAAGTCTATTTTATCACTCGAATGGGTACTTTGTACAGTACGGCCATTATCTTCCCTTTCAAAAGAATTGATCACAATTGAACTTGATGTGGTGGTCTCATCGCTTATGTCAAGAGCCACATAGCCCTGCATATATTTATCATAGTTAAAATATTCAGGGATTTTTGTGCGATACTCGCTCAGGACCGTAGGGATGGTTGATTGAAAATCCCAGTCCTGAAAATTGAAAAGAAATTCTGAATTTACTCTATACGAGATTTCTACCACTGACCCTTCCCGAACATT
Source organism: Chryseolinea sp. (assembly GCA_043722905.1). Taxonomy (GTDB): domain Bacteria; phylum Bacteroidota; class Bacteroidia; order Cytophagales; family Cyclobacteriaceae; genus Chryseosolibacter. The sequence goes on along the minus strand of JAYSOP010000317.1, from coordinate 1,508 downwards.
CGGAAATGTTATTTTAACCAAATCTGTATTGGCATCGTAATTCTCTTTGAAAATGCCATCATTTTTAAGTTTTGTTTCGACGACTTTTCCATTCTCCAGAGTATAGGTCACTGCTTTCATGCCAGAAAGCTTTTCATCGGCGGATCCACTTTTATACAGGGCAATCGAAAAATCACCCCACTTTAACCCATCTTTTGTGAATATTTTTATTCTTTTAATGCGGTCAAATTGCACGCTAAATCCGGAACTTTGGTTATACACGATGGCGGATTCGCCATAATCCCCGAGAATTACCGCGGAGGCGGAAGAATCTTTTTCATAAGATTTCATGGTGAGATCTGCCAGGGAAACTTCGCCAAATTTAACGGGAACCTTTTGCGCTTGAGATGAAAAGAAAATAAGGCCCAGAAAAAGGCCCGTAAAAATGGCTTTCATGGTAAAGAGGGTTAGGTTTGGTAAACAGGAATATTAAGATAGGGGTTTCAAGTCAATTTAGAAAATCGATTTTGCATCATTTTGTCGAAAAAGCCTTTATCATTACATAAGCATTTAACCCATTGGCTAAAAGTAAAACAGTATATTATTGTCAGAGTTGTGGATACGAATCTGCCAAATGGCTTGGTAAGTGTCCCTCTTGCGACGCGTGGAATACATTTGCGGAAGAAATCGTCTCCAAGGATGAATCCAATAAAAACGAATGGAGACTGGAGTCCACTCGCCAAAAGCAAAACAAACCCCGAAATCTTCAGGACATTGTATCAGCAGGGGATATTCGCTGGAATGCTGGCGACCAGGAACTGAATCGGGTTTTGGGAGGAGGGGTTGTTCCTGGATCTTTAGTTCTGATTGGCGGAGAACCTGGTATCGGGAAATCAACCCTGATGCTACAGGCCGGATTGCGATTGAAATCACAAACGGTTTTGTATGTTTCGGGCGAGGAGAGTGAGCAACAAATCAAGATGCGCGCTGAACGCTTAAATGATTCGTCCCCTTCTTTTTATATCCTCACAGAAACAAACACTAAAAATATTTTTCAAGCTGTGGAAGCCATTTCACCCAGTGTTGTTATCATCGACTCGATCCAAACCTTATACTCCAGCCAACTTGAATCCATGCCAGGCAGCATTGGCCAGGTACGTCAATGTGCGGGAGAGCTGATGAAGTTCGCCAAAGAAACAGACACACCTGTTTTTCTGATAGGTCACATCACAAAGGACGGGCTACTGGCCGGCCCTAAAGTGCTGGAACACATGGTCGATACAGTGTTGCAGTTTGAAGGAGATCGCCACCTTGCTTACCGAATCCTGCGCACCACAAAAAACCGGTTTGGATCAACATCCGAAATTGGAATTTATGAAATGCTGGGCACTGGATTGCGGGAGGTTTCTAATCCCTCTGAAATACTGATCTCTCCGAAAGACGGCCCACTCAGCGGAGTGACAATAGGCGCAACCCTGGAAGGTAATCGGCCTTTGTTGATAGAAATACAATCGCTCGTAAGTCCGGCC
>JAYSOP010000316.1:0-14150 GCA_043722905.1 Chryseolinea sp. | reverse complement strand
ATCCTGATGTGGAACCGCCTGGCCTAAGTAGAAAGTCCTGTACCCTGCTTTCCTTAGCAAGTAGTGATAAAAAAGCAGCCCTATTTCATGCAGCTCTTTCTCTGCCAGGAATAAGAGCACTTTCCTTGAGCTACTGGACGGGAGGGTTAACGCATCAATGGCAACAATCAATTTTTGCCTGATGAGATTTGAAATAAAATGTTCCTGAGCAGGCGAGATATTGTTAGTCTGCCAGAGTATACCTATTTTTTCCAGGAAGGGGTAAACGATGCTTATCAAGGTGTGTTCAAAATCATATCGAAGAATTAACGCAGAGAGTGTCTTTTCAAACTTTTCTTCATCGAGGTCAATCATGGCAACCGTAAGCTGGTTGATATGAATGGAGGTATCACTTAGACTTTTGCTGATGTCAAGGATCTTTTCACTGATTTCTTCATCTGACATTTCAGATATTTTTGAAATCTTGATCCCGTTATTGTTTAACAGCGAAACATTAATTATTCTCTTAAGATCTTCATCAGAATAAAGCCGGATATTTGTGTTTGTGCGCTTAGGTTCAATAACGCTGTAGCGCTTTTCCCAGATGCGAATGGTGTGGGCTTTAATTCCCGATAGTTTTTCCAGTTCTTTAATAGAATAAATGCCCATCATGCAAAGATTTAACCACCATAACAGCTCGCAGGTACAATTGTTTTCTCAGTTGATGTGATAATGATAACTTTATTTTATGTCTGCAGATGTGTTAAAGGTAGGAAAAGAATGGTTTCAGAAAATGGGGTGGAGCCCATTTACCTTTCAGCTCGAAGCCTGGCAGGCATACCTTGATGGCAAAAGTGGATTAGTCAACGCACCTACGGGGAGCGGGAAAACCTACTCGCTGATGATGCCCCTTGTACTGGAATTCATTCAAAATTATCGCACACAATCCGCTATCAAAAATGCGGGTTTACAGGCTATTTGGATAACCCCCATCAGAGCCCTTTCAAAAGAAATAGAGATTTCAGCCAATCGCCTCATTGAAGGACTAGACCTATCTATGAAGGTAGGCGTGCGTTCAGGGGATACGTCGTTGAAAGAAAGAACCCGCCAGAAATTAAAACCGCCACAACTGCTCATCACAACACCGGAAAGTCTTCACCTTTTACTGGCCCAGAAATCTTATCCGGAATTTTTTAAGGATGTGAAAGTGTTGATTGCAGATGAATGGCACGAACTTATGGGATCAAAAAGGGGAGTGCAGGTTGAACTTGCTCTTTCAAGACTGAAAGCAGTGGCCCCCCAACTGAAGGTCTGGGGTATCTCCGCGACGATCGGAAATATGGAGCAGGCACTTGAAGCTTTGCTGGGTAGTTATTATAAGGACGGAAAATATAAGGTGATTCGTGCCGACATTAAAAAGCAAGTCGAAATTATTTCCGTTATTCCCGATTCCCTCGAGCGGATGCCATGGGCAGGTCACCTGGGAATCCAGCTTCTGGATAAAGTCGTCGACATTGTCAGGAAAAGTAACAGCACGCTGATATTTACTAATACGCGATCCTTTGCTGAGATTTGGTATCAGCGTATGCTGGAAATGGCTCCGGAGTTTTCCGGGCTTATCGCGATGCACCACGGTTCTATCAGTCAGGAGTTAAGGAATTGGGTGGAGGAGAAACTCCACGAGGGAAAACTTAAAGCGGTGGTCTGCACTTCCAGTCTGGACCTTGGTGTGGACTTCAGGCCCGTAGAAACAGTAATCCAGATAGGGGGTCCGAAAGGTGTCGCGAGGTTCCTTCAAAGGGCTGGCCGAAGTGGTCACCAGCCCGGCGCAGTCAGCAGAATTTATTTTGTCCCAACCCACTCCCTGGAGTTAATGGAAGCAGCGGGGATAAGGGAAGCAATCACCAGAAACATTATTGAAGACAGGGTGCCCTATATCCGTTCCTTTGACGTTTTGATACAATATCTCATTACCCTTGCCGTGTCTGATGGTTTTGAACCGGATAAGATCTATGAAGAAATACTCGGAACATTTAGTTTCTCCAGCGTTTCTGAAGATGAATGGATCTGGATCCTGAATTTCATAACGACCGGAGGTGATTCCCTTCAGGCATACGATGAGTACCGAAAGGTGGTAATTCGCAATGGGTTATACAAAGTAGAAAGCCGGACACTGGCAATGAAGCATAGGCTTTCCGTTGGAACGATTGTAGGTGATACCTCCCTGTTCGTAAAATTTGTTACCGGCAAATATCTCGGTACCATTGAAGAAAGTTTTATATCCAGGTTAAATCCGGGAGATGTATTTTGGTTTGCGGGGAAGAGCCTTGAAATGGTACGTATTAAAGAGATGGAGGTACAGGTTAGGAAATCAAACAAAACAAAAGGAATAGTGCCCTCCTGGATGGGAGGAAGGATGCCGCTCTCATCACAGATGAGTGAGATGATTCGGTTTAAGATTGACGAGGTCGTGCGGGGGGTGGAGTTCGACGAAGAAATGAAATTTCTTAAACCGCTCTTCAAGCTTCAGCAGCACCGTTCACACCTTCCCGGCAAAGATGAATTCCTGATCGAATATTTTAAAAGTACTGAAGGCTATCATGTGTTGTTGTATCCGTTTGAAGGGCGCTTCGTGCACGAAGGTATGGCCGCCTTGATAGCCTTCCGCATATCCCAGATTCAGCCGATCAGTTTTTCGATTGCCATGAACGACTATGGATTTGAATTGTTATCGGATCAACCTATCCCTATCGAGGAGGCGGTCGAGACTAACATGCTCGGCGTCGAAAATCTGTTGACGGATATTCAGGCCAGCATTAATTCGACTGAAATGGCGCGCCGAAAATTCAGGGACATTGCTGCCATCAGTGGACTTGTATTCAAAGGTTATCCTGGCAAGCCCGTGAAAGACAGGCACCTCCAATCATCTACCCAACTTTTTTTCAATGTTTTCAACGATTACGAAGCGCACAATCTTTTGCTGCGACAGTCATATGAAGAGGTTTTGGATTTCCAGCTTGAGGAAGCCCGTCTTCGACGGGCATTGGAAAGGATTGCCAAACAAAAAATCATCATCACTCATCCGGAGAAACCGAGTCCTTTCGCATTTCCGATTATCGTCGACCGGTTGCGTGAAAAACTGACCAGCGAAAAACTGGAAGACAGGATTAAGAAGATGGCGCTGCAGTATTCAGAATAAACCTGCACGGTAACTCCTTCCTGGGACCTGTCATTGCGGGTCAACGTTTCCGACGCAAGTTGTAATGTTGTTGACGAAGCAATCCCCCTGCAACAAAGTCGTCAACACAAAACGGAAACAACAAGCTATGAAATGGAGCCGGGACGGAGCGAGGCTCTTTGTCGAACTGGATTTATGGGATTAATGGATGGCCTTGATCACTTTTATTCAGGAACGAGATAGGGATTAAACGCGATCTCCCAAAGATTATGATCAACGTCCTCCACATACGCACTGTATCCTCCCCAGAACACTTTTTGAGGACTTTTTAATACTTGGACGCCACGTGATTGGAGTTCTGACACCAGTTCATCCACCTCCTTTTCCGAACGTACATTATAGGCCAGGGAAAATTTCTTAAACCCCGAACCTTCCCCTGCTACTTGCGCGTCTTCCGCTAAAGCGTGAGCCGGAAAAAGCGCAAGCTGAATACTGTTGAGTTGAAAGAAAATGATATCATCTGAACTAGCGGGCAAGGGAATCCATCCAAACTTTTCCTCGTAAAATGCGCGGGATTTTTTAAGGTCTGAAACGCCCAGGGTGATGATGGTTATGCGCTGTTCCATAATGGAGTTAAAGATTCCAGATAATAGAAAACTAGAATATGGAGCGAAATAGTAGGAATAATGTGCCGGCCATGATCATCACCACAGGCAATGTCAGGAACCATGCCATCAAAATATTTCTAATCGTATCGCCCTGTAAATTTTTCACACCTTTACTTGCCACCATGCTTCCGGCAATGCCCGAGGACAAAACGTGAGTCGTACTTACCGGCAGATTAAAATAGGATGACATACCAATGGTACTGGCTGCCACGAGTTCAGCACTCGCCCCCTGGGCATAGGTAAGATGCTCCTTACCGATTTTTTCTCCCACTGTTTTTACGATTCGTTTCCATCCTATCATCGTTCCCAGACCGAGGGATAATGAAATCATCAAGATGACCCATCTGGGTGAATAGTCGGTAACTTTTCTAATACTATCGAGTTCACTTTTCAAAGTTCCTTTGTCACGTTCGCTCAGTTTAACTTCCTCCATTTTGCCGATGTCAGAGAAGTGACGCGACATCAGCATAATATCCTTTCGCACAAGAAATCGTTCTTCTTTCGGAATATTACTGACATTGGTCAAGGAAGTAAATCGCGATTGAAGACGGGAATTCATCTCTTTTGCTTCGGAAAGATTTTGTCTGTCAATAACAGAAAGATCCGACGGATTAATAGTGGCGATTATCTGTTCAATTTTAGTTAGGGAATCAGGCAATTTGGTTGGCTTGAAATTAATATCAAGCGCAAAATAAACAGGCACGATCCCAATCAGAATAAGCATTACCAGGCCTACCCCTTTTTGTCCATCATTTTGTCCATGAAAAAAACTTACCAGGGTACAGGTAATCACCAATATGCCCCTGATCCAGAATGGAGGTGGTTGATTTTTTTTTGGCTCTTTAAAAAGAAGGTCGCCATGAAGGGTTTTTTTGGTGAGGCTTCTGATCAGATACATCAATACGATGGTCATGGTGAATCCAAATAATGGAGACATTAGAAGTGAAACACCAATTTCCTTCGCTTTCCCCCAGTTTACGGCATCTCCCGTGGCGATAGGTAAAAGTGAATAAGCCAGTCCCACGCCCAGGATGGAACCGATTAAAGTATGGGAACTGGAGCAGGGTATCCCCAGATACCAGGTCAATAAATTCCAGAAGATGGCGGTGATAAGCAGTGCCATGACCATGGCAATACTGTGAGCGATATTCTGATCGACCAATGTTTCAACCGGTAATAGATTAATAATGCTGACTGCGACGCCAATTCCCCCCAATAGCACACCCAGAAAATTCCAAAATCCTGACCATATCACTGCAAACCAGGGTCTTAGTGAATTGGTATAGATTACGGTAGCCACAGCATTCGCCGTATCGTGGAATCCGTTGACAAATTCAAATCCGCACGCGGCTATCAGGCAGACAACTAACAGGACGGATTGCGACAAGTCTAACTCAAACATAAGTGTTAAATTCGCTGGCAATCTAACCTGAAATCCATTTGTCCCATGTTAGCCATATGTTAAGTTTTTTATTAAACCTTAAGGGCTGAAAACATACCAATCAGGTAACCAATTACTTACCCTGTTGGGTTTTGATGACCACTTGTTTGAAAAGCCAAGGCAAAAGATAAGGTTCGCGATAGGCGTAGACCCAGCTATCATGCTCTACATCAGGGTACTCGGTGTATCCGGGTTCGCCTCCTGCATCTTGTAATGCCTGAATCATCGTTCTTGATTGAACCGGATCAACAACCTTATCGCGCGCGCCGTGAAAAGCCCATAATGGTACGTGGTAAATCCTTTGTGCAGTTTGAGAATCGCCTCCTCCGCAAATAGGAATCGCTGCGGCAAACCGCTCAGGATATCTCGCTATTAAATCCCACGTGCCATAGCCACCCATTGACAATCCCGTCACGTATATTCTGGATTTATCCACAGGAAATTCCCTCTCAATTTTTTCTATGAGTTCAATCAGAAGTTGCATGGGCTTGGTGGGTTTTTCTTTTAGCGTCAACGTTTTTCCATCACGGCTATGGTTTGACCACGACATCTTTTTCGGACATTGGGGGGCAATCAAATAACAGGCGTGCCGGCCGCGATTATCCGGATCCAGGAACGACTCTGTAATGTGTTTTATCTGGACTTCGTTGTCGTTGCCACGTTCCCCGGCACCATGTAGAAAAATCACCAGCGGAAAAGTTGTTTTTGCTTGTGGATTTACCGGTTTAAGTAACCGATAGGGCAAGGTATCATTCCGGTTGATGTACAGTAATTTATCAAAAAGGGAAACCTCATTGATTTGACTATAAGTCTTCAGGGAAAACACCAGCAGCGACACTAAAATCAATCTTGACATACTTTTAACCATTATCTTCGGGATTTAATTAGGATAAATAACGTTCCACCTTTATGGATGTTGAGATTTTGGACGAGCAGTTTGATCTTTATCCTCAAAAAGCCATTTTCTGGAAATCACAAAGTACATTGTTATTGTCGGACCTGCACCTTGGGAAGATCAATCATTTTAGGAAGGCGGGGATTCCGGTTCCCTCGAAGGCAAACGATCATAACCTTGAAATCTTTATTGATCTGGTTAATGTCTGTAAACCGAAACGAATTGTTTGCCTGGGTGATTTATTCCACAGTCACTATAATGCAGAATGGGAGGTATTTGGAGAAGTAGTCAAGCACTTTTCAGCAATGGCTTTCCACCTGGTCCTGGGAAATCATGACATCATGGGCAAAAATCAATACCTGAGGAAAGGTATTTTTTTACATGATTCGTTACGGATCGGAAAATTTCTTTTGACCCATCATCCACTCGAGCACGTACCTCCGGAGACTTACAATATTGCCGGACATATTCATCCCTGTGTTTCTTTGAGGGGTAAAGGCCGCCAGTCTATGACCCTTCCTTGTTTTTACTTCGGTAACAATCAGGCTTATCTGCCTGCGTTTGGAAAGTTCACGGGTTTGGCGAGGATTGCACCAGGCAAGAAGGATAAAGTGTATATAGTAGCTGAAAACAAAGTAATGTTTGTATCATGAACAGATGTCTTTCCGTACTTATTCTCTGTACCGTTTTCCAATCCGTACAAGCGCAGGATACCACAAGGCTATCGTTGCTTTTTTTAGGGGATATCATGCAACATGATTCACAAATAACCGATGCTTTTGATCGCGCTTCTGGTTCCTACGACTATCATCCATGTTTTAAATTTGTGAAACCGTATACACAAGCTGTTGATCTGGCAATCGGAAATCTGGAAGTTACGCTTGCCGGAAAGCCTTACAAGGGATATCCTCAGTTCAGTGCGCCAGACGAATTATTAACTGCCATAAAAGATATGGGCCTCGACGTGCTGGTCACTGCCAATAACCATTGCGTTGACCGTGGTCGTGAAGGTCTTGAAAGGACTATCGACATGCTCGATAGCATGAACATTCTGCATACGGGGACTTTTAAAACGCAAACTGAGAAAAATAAAGCACACCCTTTGATCATTGAAAAATCAGGATTCAGGATTGCTCTTTTGAACTATACCTATGGAACAAATGGTTTGCCAGTAACGAAACCCAACATCGTAAACCTGATCGATACCGTGGCAATCCGCAAGGATATTATAAAAGCAAGAAGCCTGAAAACCGACGCGATTATTGTATTTACCCATTGGGGTGCGGAGTATGAGAGCTTGCCCTCGAAAAGCCAAAAAGATATCACGGAACTTTGCTTTAAGTATGGCGCTCGATTGGTGATCGGATCTCATCCGCACGTCATTCAACCTATGGAGTGGAGAAAGAAAGAAAATCAACTCGTGGCATATTCTCTTGGTAATTTTGTTTCCGGGCAGCGAAAACAATATACGGACGGCGGTGCCATGATCAGACTTGAGCTGGAAAAAGTGACATTTGATGATGGCACAACCTTGACAGGAATTGACACCGCAGGGTATATTCTCGAATGGGTTTATCGCACCAATGATGTACAAAAGGATTACTACGTTTTACCAGTACCCACGGTGGAAGCCAATCCCTCCATGTTTATTCAGGATCCGACATCACGAAATTCGTTTAAAACTTTTGTTTTCGATTCCCGCAATTTATTCGGCAAGTATAACCTTCATATACAGGAATTAAACAGTGCCCCAGATTACCATGTAAAATTTTCTGCTACAGATACCCTTGCCGTGAGAAAATATCTGGAAGAGCACAGTGGACTTGATCAGATTGACGACAGACTCTATCCGATTCTAAATGTGGGTCCCTTTACGTATCCAGATGCGCGATACCTCGAACAAAAAATTAGAATGCAATTGCCCGTGGAGGAATTGGAAATACAGAAAGATGACTGATGTTGGTCCCACACAACTTCCTTCTGATCAATAGCAAAAGAAGCATAGGTTTGAATCTTGTGCTGGCTGAAGACCCCGAATGGAATGAAAAGAACAAAAATCAATTATCGAAATTTCACTAAATAATGATTAAATGTGATCAAAAAATTATCTTTTTTTCCGCGAAGGAGGTTTAGCATTCCCTGAAGAAAAGATAATGCCTATAGCAAACTCCAGACCGGTGAAATCAATCCTGGATTCATCGTAACTCGCCGCGATTGTTTCAATCGTCGCATTGCCACCGGTGTAAGATCCTGAAAGCGGAAATTTTGCTTCGCCTACGTAATAGTTTGTTTCAAGAGAAACGCCCACCTGACTCGTCACATAAACGGTGAGTTCAACACCGCCGTGATACCCGAATCCCGGATTATTGTCAAACGAAAAAGCACTGTTGGCCACCTGCCATGATTCTGCTGCACGAATGGCACGGTCCAGATTTCCGTAATTCAGCCGCTGATCAAATCCATAGAAAGCAAAACCACCTGCCTTGACGTCAAATTCAACAACTGATCCTTTTAATTGAAACACGAGTTCTACTGGAACCAATATGGTGAAGTTAGGCCCAATCAGTGGAGCTTTACTTTTAAAGGGCAGGTCCTTCAGATTCAATCCCGACATCCTGTAAAGAGAAGCCCCGGTCTGAACGGCGATGAACCGGTTAAGGTCAAAACCCAATCCGCGTATGGAAAACGGACTTATCGGTGTCGAAAAGTATCCGTTCTTTGGAAGGAAGTACGAAAAGGAAAGGCCAAAATCCTGTGCAACCCCTGTCAATGTGAGGGAGAAAAGAAAAATAAAAATATAAAAACATTTTTTCATATTAACCGGGTTGTGTGTTCCGTGCTGGAGTCTTGTGTTTCATGCTACTGCGCTCATTATTTTCTTTTAATAGTTGGATGCTTGTTTAGTGCGTGGTGCACCACTGGCTACATGTCGCTCAAATACCTTCCGCATTATTTTTTGCTTTCCAAGTGTTTACTTATGGTTGTAATCTGAATATAAAATCTGCTGATAAGATTTGCTTCGCTCAAGATCTTCAGGAGAAGCGCCATCCTTCCGCAAAAATTGTTTTCCTGTGTTGTCGTAAATAATGTATTGATCCTCGGTGACAAATCCATAACCGTCGTTAAAAAAGTATACAGCAAAAGATTCTGCAGAAGGGGATAAAACATTTTTACTAAAGGTGAAAGAAGGGCTGGGTTTATCAAGCTGGCCAAGAATAGTGTTGGCAATATCCGTTTGGTTAGCAAAGGTTTGGATGATCGTATCCCGCCTTACAGGACCCCCGATCATGAGGAATGGAATTCTGAAACGTTCCTTATCTTTTAGCTCCTTGTTTCCCGGCAGGCGGTGGCCATGGTCGGCGACAAATAATATTACGGTATTATTCCACCATGAAGATGCTTTGGCTTTAATAACAAAATCTCCAAGGCTTTTATCAGTGTAATAGCAGGAATTTAAAAATAAGGATTGGGCATCTTTGCCCGAAAAATGTGGGATCATGGGAACATCAAACGGCTCATGGCTACTGAGGGATAAAATCACTTTAAAGAAAGGGTGGTCTGTTGTGTCGCATTCTTGTAAAGCCCTTTGAAAAACAATGTGATCCTGAACACCCCACTTGCTTTGGTTGAGCTCATCCGGGAAATTTTCATCGGCGGTAATGTGGTCGAAATTGCTATAGGTTAAAAACGATCTGAAGTTCGCGAAGTCGATGTCGCCACCGTAAACAAAGGATGTGTTATAGCCCAGGCTATGCATGTAATGATTTAGATAGGGTAACCGTTGTGTCTTTGCGGGCTCCTTCACAATGGAGGTTTGGGGCTGTGCCGGATAGCCACTTAAAATGCTGACAAGCCCTTTATCTGTACGGTCTCCACTGGCATAAAAATTAGTAAAAAGAATACCCTCTTCGCATAATGCATTCAGGTTGGGGGTGACATCTTTCAGGCCACCCAGCGCGCCCACGACATCGGCGGTGAAGCTCTCGAGTATAAAAAGTATAATATTCGGTTTTGCGTGACGCCATAATTTAACGGTAGAATCCTGTGGAGGATATAATTCCTTAAAATCTTTTATCGCAATGTCTTCCGGAAGAAAATTTTCGGGATACTTGACGTTGCTGCTTTTTCGGAGGTGATAAAAGAAATTCCATATCACATTGATGGCTGCATGGTTGGCATAGGCCTTTGTCTTATGGAAATATACAAAGCCTGAATTCATTGGAGCGACGGTAAAACTGCCGCGCATAGGTATTATCATCAGTGCTGAAAAAATCAGTAGTACGATAAATCCCCTCCGCATCCCCTTGTTTAAAGCGTCTATTTTCGGCATCAATAAACGGTCATAAGCAAAAAGAAAAAGCGTAATGATTGCCGCGCACACCAGCAAAACTTTAAATACTACCGTCAACTCCACACTGCCCAAAGCGGCGGGGCCTGCGGATTTAATATAAAAAAGTGGGGTGGTATTCAAACGAAATCCCCAGTGGCGGTATAATTCCAGATCTATGCTCATGATAATGGTGCTTATTATCAGAGACACGATATTGATTACATTGATCAAAAAATAAGGCCATCGGTGTTCAACGAACATGGAGATGGCAAACAGTAAAGCGGAAGCCATCAGGAGGTAACCCACCAGGCTTAGGTCCATTTTTAATCCATTTAAAAAGACTTTTAATATTTCAAACGCAAGAAGTTGTTCTGAAAGATCATGGTTATACAATAAAAAGACAGCACGTATAACCACTTCATAAGTGAGCCAGAATATGAATAAATATCCGAGAATTAATAAGCGCTTACGCATTTAATAGCCATGTTTCTTGCCTCTAATATGGGCTGCTAATTTCACTAAATATCATTAACATTACAGTCTTTAAAAATTCCGGATGAATTTAAATGAAAGTCTGCTGTATGGTCTTTGTATTCTGCTCGTTTTTGGATGTCAGAAAAAATACGACGCGGCGGATGTGCTGATCCTCGGGGGGAAAATATATACCGTTCAAGATCAACATCCCGTTGTGGAAGCGGTAGCGGTGAAGGGGAACCGGATTATCTTCGCCGGTTCAGCAAAGGAGGCTGGCAAATACAGGGGCGATCAAACACAAATAATTGACCTTCAGGGGAAGATCATGACACCGGGATTTATTGAGGGGCATGGTCATCTGATGGGTGTAGGCTACAACGCATTGGAGCTTGACCTGATGTCAGTGCGGAATTATGAGGAGCTGGTCCAGAAAGTAGCCGAAGCTGTTAAAAACGCGAAGCCAGGTGAATGGATCCTCGGGCGTGGATGGCATCAGGATAAATGGGACCACAAACCTGAAAATATGGTGAAAGGGTTTCAAACGCACCACTTACTGAGTGAAATATCACCTGACAACCCTGTATTTTTAGAGCATGCCAGCGGACACGCCGCCCTCGCTAACGCGAAGGCTATGGAAATAGCAGGCATTAACCCATTAGCCAAAGAAAAAAGCCCGCAGGCCGAAGGAGGTCTGGGAGGGGAGATCATTCGTGATGCCCTGGGCAACCCTACCGGAATTTTTAATGAAAGAGCAACCAAACTGATTGAGCGATACATCCCTGAACGTACTCCGGCCACCGATGCCAAAGCCCTGAATCTGGCGCTTCAGCAATGCCTTCAAAATGGAATAACAAGTTTCCATGATGCGGGAGTGAGCCGCGAAATCATTGAACTTTACAAACTATTTAAAAAAACGAATAAGCTCACGGTGCGGCTGTATGTTATGTTAACAGGAAGTGATTCGAACCTGATTCACGAATGGTTTTTGAAAGGACCTGAGATTGATCCAGAACAATGGCTCACCATTCGGTCTATTAAGTTAAACTGTGATGGCGCGCTCGGTTCCCGGGGTGCCTGGTTACTGGAGCCATACACCGACCGACAAGGTTTTTATGGTATGGCAACGCTCTCCATGGATACCGTGTTATCAGTATCGCGCGAAGCGTTGAAGAACGGATTTCAAGTGTGCTCCCATGCCATAGGCGACAGAACAAACCGCGAAATTCTTGACCGGTATGAAATTTCATTCCGCGAGTACAAGGGAGAATTAAAAGATCACCGCTTTCGCATCGAACACGCCCAGCATCTGCACCCTGATGATATTGCCAGGTTTGGGAGGCTCGGGGTCATTGCAGCCATGCAGGCCATTCACATGTCGTCAGACAGGCCCTGGGCTATTGACAGGCTAGGTGAAAAAAGGATCAGGGGAGGTGCATACATGTGGCAATCAATATTGAAAGGTGGTGCCAGGATAGTAAATGGTACTGATGCACCCGTAGAGCCCATTAATCCGATACCCTCTTTTTATGCCGCTGTTACCCGTAAAACTTTAAGAGGAGAGCCTGCAGGCGGATATGAGCCGGAAGAAAAAATGACCCGGCAGCAGGCACTTCGATCATACACCCTTGACGCAGCGTACGCGGCTTTTGAGGAAAATGTGAAAGGGTCAATTGAGCCCGGGAAACTGGCTGACTTCACTGTATTTTCAAAAGACCTGATGATGATAGAAGAAGCGGAAATACTTCAAACAGAAGTATCAATAACAATTTTGAATGGAAAAGTCGCGTTTAAAAAATAAAGGAAGGTAATAACCTTCCTTCTTTATGATTTTATGGTTTTAAGAATTTTTCAGCCTTCTTTTTTAGCATATCGCGATCAGAGGTGATGGAAGGATCACTGTAAACATGCTGTGAGATTTCACCCACCACAGCTTTTTTGAACCCCAGCTTTTCAGCCATCTGCTCGCAAAAAACGACTTCACTTCTGAAAACCTGGCCATCCATTTTCATTAACTGGATCAAAAAATACAAGTGTTCAAACTTTTCATCTGAGGTAAGTGAATTGGAATCATGGATGGGTTTTGGATTTTTCAACATTTGATTGATCTCTTCAGTTGAAATACCATTCGCTTTTCCAATCAGGTGAATGAGTTTGGCCTCCCGCTCGGCTATATTTTTGTCACTGGCAGCGAGGTTAACAAGCACATTAAGCTCCGCTTTCTTGTCGAAAATCATATTTGGACTTTTAGGTTTGAGTTGCAATCTTTATAATTCCGAGGTGAAAATCAATTAAAAATACCATGTTTTAGTACATCCGGGAAAAAAAGGTAGGTTTGGAGTCTTCATGCAACCCTTATAATTATGTTAGGTCTTTAGGTCAAATACACTGAATATGAAGAAATCTCTGGCTTTAATCTTACTCGTTTTTTCTATTGGCGCTCTGTTGGCGCAGCAAACTGAGACCCGGTCAGTAGGAACGTTTTCCGGAATAAAGTCCGCAGAGGGGGTTGATGTGTACCTAAAAAAAGGTGATAAGGAAAGTGTAAAAGTAGAGGTAACGGGAACAGACCCTTCAAATGTGATCACAGAAATATCCGGGTCCTATTTAAAAGTACATATGAAGGATGGACGTTACAGAACGGTAGACGCAAAAGTATATGTCACCTACGTGCAACTGAATAAACTATCAGCGAGTTCCGCCGGAAGCATTTTTTCAGATGGCCTTTTGAAAGCAAATGACATGGAAATCAGTGCTTCCAGTGCCGGCTCTGTTGAAGTAAGTATTGAGGCTTCTTCAGTAGAAGTATCAGCGTCCAGCGCGGGCGATGTGGAATTAAAAGGCAAAGCAAAAAGCATTTCAGTTGATGCCAGCAGTGCTGGCGAAATCGATGCTTACGATCTACAAGTTGAACAGGTAGAGGCGGACGCCAGCAGTGGGGGAGAAGTCAAAATAAACGTTAGCCGGACACTCACTGCGCACGCCAGTAGTGGTGGCAGCATTCGCTACAGGGGAAATCCGGATAAATCAATCACCAACTCAAGCAGTGGAGGCTCCGTAAAAAAATCCAACTAGATTTCTGCCACCATAGGAACGTATGGAGGTCTGGAGGTATAGAAGTGAACTATAGCGAATGTGAATTCCTATACCCCGATCCCCCGCAAAGCCCTTCCGCAATCGGTTTCTTA
>JAYSOP010000315.1:0-3232 GCA_043722905.1 Chryseolinea sp. | reverse complement strand
CATTAATAATCGCGAAGCTTACGATTCGCTGAAAACTTTACCCATACAATTGAAATATCTGGTTCGCAACCAGAATGTCGGCAGCGCAACTTATTTCAGAACTGCCCTCGAAAAATTCTTAATGGTCTGGAGCAAAGAACACGGTTATGACCTGTTGGAAGCGGGATTGAAAATCTATTCAACCATCGATAGCCGTTTGCAGTTATTCGCCGAACAGGCCATGGCAGAACATATGTCCGTCTTACAACGCGACTTTGTGCACCAGTGGAAATTGAAAGGCAGTGAGCCGTGGGTAAATGAAAATGGAAAAGAGATCGATGATTTTTTAGAGCGAAAGAAGAAAAAGACCATTGCTTACAAAGACCTCGTGAAAAAATACGGCGAAAATTCAGACTCCATCGACATCATGTTGAACATCAAGAAAAAGATGAGGGTATTTTCGTGGAAGAAAGACAGGGATACCTTATTCAGTTCAATGGATTCGTTGCGTTACTTCAACCGTTTTTTACAATCAGGACTAATGTCGATGGACCCTGAAACGGGTGCGGTAAAAGCATGGGTGGGTGGAATTAGTCACAAGTACTTTAAATACGACCTGGTTAGGCAATCAACGCGCCAACCGGGATCGACCTTCAAACCATTTGTTTACGGGAAAGCAATTGAAGATGGCTACTCTCCCTGTCATCAGCTTCTGGATATTTCCCCCGTGATTAAAGTTTCCGGAGGCACGTGGTATCCGCCGAATTCAGAAGGAGACTATGGGTCAGGTGAAAAGCTCACCCTGCGTCAGGCGCTTGCCCGTTCAAAAAATACCATCAGCGCGCAATTGATTGATATTGTAAAGCCGCAAAACGTAGTCTCCTTTGCTGAGAGGCTGGGGATCTCGACACCCCTGGATCCTGTACCCTCATTGGCGCTTGGAACAAGCGATGTTTCCCTGCATGACATGGTGGGGGCATATTGCAGTTTTGTTAACCTGGGAATTCACACCCAACCTTTTCTTATTACGCGTATTGAAGATAAAAACGGAAATGTGATTGAAAGTTTTGTGCCAAAGACGCACCAGGCAATGGACGAAAAGACAGCTTTTAAAATGGTTTACATGCTACAGGGAGGAGTGGAAGAAGTAGGGGGTACTTCAGGGGGTTTAAGCAATTCCTTGAAACAGGATAATGAGATAGGAGGCAAGACCGGAACGACGAACGATGCATCAGACGGATGGTACATCGGCATCACCCATAACCTGGTGACCGGAGTGTGGGTAGGCGGCGATGAGCGCAGTATCCACTTTCCTTCATGGGTGTTTGGTTCAGGGGTAAAAACTGCCCGACCTATCTGGGATAAGTTCATGGTAAAAGTTTATGATCATCCCGAAACAGGTTGCGGAAAAGGTTATTTCAAGAGACCGAATGATGGATTGGATATGGGGCTGGATTGTTCCATGTACACGGATGGCGATTCAGATACGGATGCACAGAAACAGATTACCCAGGATGATTTTAATTGAAGGTTTGAATTTTGCTTCAGAGCTTCCCCGGATTAAAGTTTGACCAATAAACTTTTGAAGACGGAAGTTAGCACCATGATGATTTAACGGATGATCTCGACCTTGATCATAAAGTTAATGAACCGGCAATTGGTTACTCCATTTCTTCATCCGCGCCACGGCTCTTGCGCTTTTTGTTTACATCTTCCGACTTGGTCACGAAACTTTTTTGTTTCGGTACTGTCTTTTTCTTAAGCGTTTTTGTTGCGGCCATAGTAAAGTATTTCTGATGTACATTAAAAAAACATACCAACAGAAAACGCCGGAATTTCTTCCGTGGGGTTTACATTCTCGTTTATCTAATCGAAAAGAAATAGGATGGTTATGCTACTTTTTTATTGATTAAATTAAAACTCATTATCAAATGAGGACGATCCAAATACCCTCAGAAAAATGGCAACCAATAGTTCTCCTTATACTCGCTTTGTGTATGAGTTTAGTTATTGGTTACATAGACGAGTCAACTTATAGTTTTAACTTCTTATTCCAGGACGCAGGAGCATTCATTTTTTATACGCTTTTATTCAGTATTATACCGCTGGCACCGTACCATATTTTATTGGTTACAAGGGCAAAACGCCGGGCATTTTTGTTTGCCATTCTGTGCTATGTCCCGCTCTTTCTTTTTATACTTTCAGTTTTAGTTGACCGGTTTACCAGGGGGTAAGTCAAAAGGTTTAAAGTTATGGGCCGGAAGCGCTGTTAAATAATCATACAAGATTGCCAGATCAGAACACGAATCCTTCGTATTTCATGTTGCCTGCCATCCTCCGTTAATAACGTTGGACTAATGGTGGACGTCATTGCACCGGGAACCTTAGCTATAGCGCTCCGCGAACCTGTAGTCAACTATCGAAATGTTATCACATTTGATTGAATTGTGATAGCGCGATATGCTCACCATAGTGCACCTTTGTAAGGTAGTCACCGGGATGTATCTGATAATCAATTGCAGGTATTCATCATAATTAACAATTTCATTTATGCCCTTTTAGCGATTAAATAGCAGGCACACTGTTCCTTTTTTTCGATATAGGATCAAACACAACCCTCAGAATATTATGAGAAATATAAATGGAGCTACCATGTTATTCCTTTTCTGTATGATGACGTCTTGTCACGACTTTAGCAAGAGCATAACTAAGGGCAAAGAAATAACTTCAGACTTTCTTTTGGCGAATCTGAAGCCTGATGGAATATATGTGGTCGTATTGAAAACTGGTCTGGCATACAAGATCAAAGTAAAGACTATCGATAAGGATAGCCTTTCGGCAACATTTAAACTTGAAGATTTACGAAAACGTTATGGTTCTAATATAGAGGATACTATATCCTTGCAAGAGATTCAGGAGGTCAAAACGGAAAAACTTGTGGTGGTGCCCACCTTATTTGCAGTTCTGGGCCCCATTGGTATAGGCCTGTTGATTCTTTCCACTTTACCTTTTTCTCCCATTACTTTTTAATTGAGAAAATCAGAAATATTCTCAACATCCCTAAGATTCATCGTTACGGTTAAAATTCCGGAAGCAAGGATAATATTAGAAAATTTCGGGATTACGGCAAGAACCGAAGTAATTAAATTACGCCGGGAAGCGGGTAGACGGAAGATAGACTTAAAATAAAAAGCCTGTATATTTTTGATATACAGGCAATTAGATTGGTTTCAGTAGTCTGTACGGGAATCGA
>JAYSOP010000314.1:0-2832 GCA_043722905.1 Chryseolinea sp. | reverse complement strand
CGCACAGTCGGGCGGACAGGATAATGCGCCGAGCCAGGGCAGTGCGGGCACGCCGTTGGGGTTGCCGAGTGGGGTGATTACGCCGCTGATGCCGCCGGGGGAGGTGCCCACGCTTATAGAAGTGTTTGATGGAAGGTTTCAAGTCAGAGACAAAATTACGGACGCAGTTTTACCCAATACAAATTACCGCATCAAACTTCCCGATGGTGGCTATGTTCATGGGGCAACGGATGATAGTGGCTACACCCAAATAATTAATACCAAAACACCCTCCAATCTTGATATCGAACTGGAAGGGTGATTTGGTGACTTCAAAAACTTGGAAGAAAGTTGGGGCACTCAGCACCAAAGAGGAAGGAGCTAAGAAGCCCGAAGTCGTCACGGTTGCGCAGAACTATGTTGTGATCGGATTTGAAGTTAATTTTCCAGATGCATTTAAAGACAATATCCATAATCTGGACATAAATCAGGGAGGGGATTACGGACATGCATTTTTTTATGTTGTAAATCAGGGCAAGATATCAAGACTATTTAGTTTTGGTCCGAAAGGTACCGGTAGCATATCGGCAATAAATCCACTAAAAGACGGTTATAAAAATAGCCGACCGGGTACACCAGATTACCCTGTCACAAAACTCACAAAGTTATTCAGAATCAAGTTAAGCAGCTCGGAAATAAAAATACTGGAAGCAGAAACAGAAAAAGCTCGAAAGAAGATTATTGATGGGAAATTGAAATATTCAGCCCTGGTCAATGATACGTGCGCTGAAACTGCCAGAGAGGTTCTCAGTGCCGCAAAAATTTCAACGCCATCGGCTAAAGGCAAAGTAGCCGCAAAAATTGCTAGTGTGCCCAAGCCGGAATCAAGAAATGATTTCCCATATGTAACGACAAATAAGGAAAATGTTCGCGTGGTTGTCGCGTTCGCTGACAATCCTTATATGTGGCATCATAATTTTAAGAAGGAAGGTTACAAGGAGGTAATAAGCTCTGCACTTGAATGGCCGGATATGGTGGGCTTGGCTGATCCGTTGGCATTAAAGTGGTAGCTTGCCAAAATGATGCAAAACCTCAAATCCAATCGCCATACCTTGTTATTAGCTGTTATACCAATTTTTGCAGGTTGCGAACCTGTCCAACCACCCGAAGCAGTCCAACCAACCAGTCTAACTCCGGAGACCGTTATGCTTTCCGTCATCAATGACAAGATTCAACATTTAAGTCCTGATAACGATTACAGCATCAAAGAAATTAACCTGCTGTTGAATATCATTAAGGCAGCAAGTCGCGTTTTATCTAAAGGGATAGTAGAAATAGAGTCAGTGCAGACATTGGAGAATATTGAATATAAAAGTCCAAAAGCTGCCAATCAACCGATTAATTATGCTTCGGGTAGGCAAACTCTTGAAGGTTTGGATAGGAATGGATTTGTACGTAGGTTCGGATATGCATTTAGTCGTATCGACAATAATTCCGCATGGATGGAAGCCAAAATTGGTATATCTTCAGGAGTGGTTCGCAGCACATTGAATTTGACCAAAGATTTTTTCCAGAATGAATTGGAATTGATTTTTGACAAAGCGGAATTTATCAATGATCCAAATGACTTGACAACAGAGCAAAATGTTTTTTATTTCCACTCCGCTGACAGCAAGCTCCGCTACGCTTTTCATGCCAGAACCGACGACTCAAACATCAAGGATGGGTATCCGAAAAACTTTTTTAATTTAAAAATTATCAAACAATAGCTAAACCCCAGTCGAGCGTACCCCGCGCGCTACGAACACAATCAGGAAAGTTCATCCGGTAACGAAGGCAACACCCAGCGGCAGTGGTGCAGTTAAGCACAGCGACCTGATAAATTCGCCGGTTGCATATGCAGTGAATCCGTATATGTGGCATAGCAATTTTAAAAAGGCAGGAAATAAAGAGGTTTCTTTTGAGCCACCAGATATTGCGGGGCAGGAATGGCTTCCGCCGATTGGTGATAATGATCCAATATTTTAAACCGAATGAACCCCTCATCCCCCCTCAAACTATTTGCATTAATTGGTATCGCAGGATTGGTTGTAGCTGGTTGTGAAAAAGTGTCTTCTTTTTTTATGTCGGAGCCAGCAAAACCTAATGCAATCCAGGAGAGAGCTATGAATGAGCCAAAAATAGTAGGCCCCAACGATTTGCTTGATGTAAACGACATGCCTGCCATTACACCCATGACCGATGAGCAAAAGCAGTATTTTGTTTCAATCGTGGATGCGGCGCTGAGAGTTATACAAAAGAAAAGTACATTGGAACAAGAAGAAGCTCTTTTTGGCGAAGGTCACTATCGTTGGCCAAAAGACCCAAAAAAACCGATCAAGGTATCAAAGTCGTACCGTGCTGACAATTTCAGAATTAGATTCCTTACGCTGGGGTTTAGCCGCGAGAATCAAAATAGCATTTGGTCACGCGCAGGGTTGACGATCGAGCCAAAAAATGGCGTATACGCCATAGATTTTCCGGAAAGTTTTTTTGCCGACTTTGTTTTAGAAAAAACATTCGCGGAAGATCGCCCAAATCAATCAATCAAGCGTGTAAATGTCTTCCAATTCCGTTCTAAAGAAACGAGTCCTACCGTACAGCTTCAGTTTGAAGCCCGCGAGGATGTTTCCAGTCTGGAAGACAAATACCCTAAGAGTTTTCATCTCTTAAAAATAACGCGTATGGGAGAGTGAACCAGATTACCTAATTCAAGCCATGGGTCAGAACGTCAACGACGCCGCGCCCGAACTCATCGTGCTAAGGGTTGCCCACCACGCCGCCAACAACCTCGCCCTCGGCACCGGTCAGGCT